>NZ_JASCPP010000008.1:0-107758 GCF_029959745.1 Pseudomonas sp. PS01298
CGGGTGGTAAGGCGTGGTGAAGCTGCCTGGAAATACGAGCGTAATGATCAGGGCGATATCGTTCGTAAGACTGATCCCGACGGCAATGCTACGGACTACAGCTACGACAAGCAGGGGCAACTGGCCGGGGTCTGGTTTCCCGACAACAGCTGCCATCGGCTGGTGTGGAATGAGCGTGGTCAGTTGCTGGAAGAACAACTGCCAAATGGCGGCGTCAAGCGCTACCGCTATGACGATCTCGGGCGGCAGGTGGCGCGTGAGGATGAGCATGGGGCGCTGACCGAGTATCAGTGGGACAGCGTCGGTCGATTGACTCGTGTCGTGTTGCCAGGTGGTGCGGCGCGGGAATACAGCTACAACCCCTACGGAAAGATCACCTCCGAGCGTGATGAGCTAGGGCATGTCACCCGCTACGAATACGCCGATGGCTTGCACCTGATCAGTCGGCGCATCAATGCCGATGGCAGCCAGGTCAAATACCGTTACGACAACGTGCGGCTGTTGCTCACTGAGATCGAGAACGAGGTTGGCGAGACCTACACACTCGACTATCACCTCAATGGCCTGATCCAGCAGGAAGTCGGCTTCGACGGCCAACGGACGGCTTATGCCTACGACCTCAACGGCAAACTGCAGGAAAAAACTGAGTACGGCGACGATGGCAGTCAGCTGGTTACCCGTTATGAGCGAGATCACGCTGGCCGTCTCGTAAGAAAAGTACTTCCCGATGCCAGCGTCGTCGATTATGCCTACGACCGCCAAGGCAACCTCCTTAGCGTCGACGATGGCCACTGGGCGCTCGCCTACGAATACGATGCGCAAAACCGCCTCACCGCCGAACACCAGGGCTGGGGCACCTTGCGCTACGGCTACGATCCTTGCGGGCAGCTGCAACACCTGCGTCTGCCCGATAACAATCGCGTGGTGTTCAAACACGATAAGGGAGGGCAACTGGCGAAGGTCGAGTTAAATGACCAGACGCTCACCACTCACCTTTTCGATGCAGGCCGCGAACACCAACGAGGCCAAGGCAAGCTACTCAGCAGTTACCAATACAACGCTCAAGGACGTCTGTCCGCTCACGGTATAAGCGACGTCGAAGGCGCGATTTACCAACGCCAGTACGACTACGACAAATCCGGCAACCTCACCCGCCTGCTCGACACCCGCAAAGGCGAACACCACTACCACTACGACCCCCTCGCCCGCCTGACCCGCGCCGACCACTCGCAGGATGTGCAAGAACGCTTCGGCCACGACCCAGCCAGCAACCTGCTGATGCAAGACCGCCCAGGGCCGGACATCGTTGCTGGTAACCGGCTGATGATCCAGGGCGACCGCCATTACGAGTATGACGCCTTCGGCAACTTGATTCGCGAACGACGTGGCCGTGGGCACGCGCTGATCACCGAATACCGCTACGACTGCCAGCATCGGTTGATCGGTATCACTCAGCCCAACGGGCAGACGGCCCGCTACCGCTACGACCCGTTTGGGCGGCGAATCAGCAAAACCGTTGATGACATAACCACGGAGTTTTTCTGGCAAGGCGACAAGCTGATTGCCGAACATCACGCGGATCGGCATCGCAGCTATCTCTACGAACCGAATAGCTTCCGCCCGCTCGCCCTGTTGGAAGGCTTCGGCCCGAAGGACACCAAGCCCTACCACTACCAACTCGACCACCTGGGCACCCCACAGGAACTCACCGCCCCGGATGGCGAAATCGTCTGGTCCGCGCATTACCGTGCCTACGGAGAAATCAGCCGCCTAGACGTCGGAAAAGTCGACAACCCGCTGCGCTTCCAAGGCCAGTACTTTGATCAGGAAAGCGGGCTGCACTACAACCGCCATCGCTACTACAATCCGGATACTGGTCGCTACCTGACGCCGGACCCGGTGAAGCTGGCCGGTGGACTTAACAGCTATCAGTACGTACCCAACCCTACAGGGTGGGTGGATCCACTAGGTTTGAATACGTGCCCAGGTGGCGACGGGTGCAAACCCGAATCCATAGCGGACGAGCCTTCGGCAAAAGCAAAAGTTCACAAAGATGAACCTGAACCACCAAACTCAACTGATGAAGAGGACTATTTGTTTCGTGGAGACAGAAATCCACCAGAGAAAGTTTTCAAACAAGGCTTCAAGAGCAAAGGGGATAGCAACGACCTTTATCTCCACGCCGTGAACAGCAACGATCCGCTAAGTAATTTTATAAGTACTTCGCCCTCCAGGATGACTGCTATAGACTTTGCAACGGGTTACGGAACGCGAGAAGGTTACTTGTATGTCATAAAAAGTATCGCAGGGCATGACGTCAATTTAGAACTTGGTAAAAGGACACCTTTCGCAAATGAAAAGGAGTTTGCCATCCATGAGAAAATAGACCCAGAGGATGTTTTAGGAATGACACCTGTAAACCCTGACGGCAGCTATACGGGCTATTCAATTCCAAACCCGAACAGGAAAACAAAATGAAAACAAAAAAAATCAAAGCAATAATTAACAACATAGAAAAAGACGTCACCTTCAAGTATGACGCCACTGAAATAAAATTGATGTTTTCCGAAGCGGACAACTTCAAAAAAATTTATAGCGCCGAAGACATGTATAGGTGCCTGGCAAAAGTCAGGGCCGACTTCCCTTCAATACAATTTCTTTGCAAAGGTGCCAAGATAAACGTCACGCCCTCAAGCATGGCCTCGCAGATGAGCGGAGGGCTGGTTGCCTATGAGTTGACGCTAGGAAAACGCGCAACCCGAGAAAATTTGGTCCACATATTTGACTATGAAGACCAGAATCTCACCAACGACCCAGAGGAACAGCGCCGATTTTACGAAGCATGGATAGTGTCTATAGACGCCGATTGAACTGAATTATCGGCGCCTATGAGTTCGACCAGATGACCACTCACCAATCATCCACCCTGTGGAAAGAAAGCTCCCTCACCACAGGGCTGTGCGGTTTCTTCAGATACCAGCCAACGCCAAGTCCATAGCGAAATAAGTGAAAATCAAGTCCGCCCCCGCACGCTTGATCGACCCCAACGTCTCACGTACGACCCGATCCTCATCGATCGCGCCCGCCTGAGCGCCGAACTTGATCATCGCGTACTCGCCGCTCACTTGATAGGCCGCAACCGGCAGGCGCGACGCCTCGCGGATGTCGCGGATGATGTCGAGGTAGGCTCCGGCCGGCTTGACCATCAGGGCGTCTGCGCCTTCCTGTTCATCCAGCAGTGATTCGCGCACGGCTTCGCGGCGGTTCATCGGGTTCATCTGGTAGCTTTTGCGGTCGCCCTTGAGTGCGCTGCCGCCGGCTTCGCGGAAGGGGCCGTAGAGGGCCGAGGCGAATTTGGTCGAGTAGGCCATGATCGGGATATGCGTGAAGCCGGCGTCGTCCAAGGCGCGGCGGATGGCCTGGACCTGGCCGTCCATCGCTGCCGACGGGGCGATCACATCAGCGCCCGCGCGGGCGGCCGCCACGGCTTGTTTGCCGAGGTTGACCAGGGTCGCGTCGTTGTCGACATGCGCGCCGTGCATCACGCCGCAGTGGCCGTGGTCGGTGTATTCGCAGAAGCAGGTGTCGGACATCACCACCATTTCCGGCACGGCGTCCTTGATGATCGAGGACATGCGCGAGACCAGGCCGCGTTCCTTCCAGGTGTCGCTGCCGCTGGCGTCGAGGTGGTGGGACACGCCAAAGGTCATCACCGACTTGATGCCGGCACGGGCGTAACGCTCGATCTCGCTGGCCAGTTTCTTCTCAGGGATACGCTGTACACCCGGCATGCTGGTGATCGGCACGAAGTCGTCGATTTCTTCTTCGACGAAAATCGGCAACACCAGGTCGTTGAGGGTGAACTCGGTTTCCTGGAACAAGCCACGCAGCTCCGGGGAGCGGCGCAGGCGGCGTGGGCGGGCTTGGGGGAACTGGCTGGTCATGGCGGTCCTGACTGGGTGTAAAACAGTAGAGGCAGAAAACAATGGGGCGAAAGCTTATGCCCGCAGGCCCCGGCAACACAAATGCCAAGGGCCCAACAGTGTATTGCGTGGGGCGTAATAATTTATTGATCTAGAGCTGTAGACGCCCCGCGATGCACACCGCGACGGCGCCACCGATCCAGATTTCATCGCCCTGGCGCTCGACGTGAATGCGCCCCGCACGCCCAATGGCCGTGCCCTGGCTGACCACATACCGCTCAGGCGCCAACCCCTCGCCGAGCAGCCATTGGGCAACGCCGGCGTTCAGGCTGCCGGTGGCCGGATCTTCCTGGGCGCCGTCGCCTGCGACAAAGGCACGCACCTCAAACTGCGCGTCGACGTCATCATGCGCGGGGTTGCAGGGAGCGATCACACCCACGGCCAGCCCCAGCAGTTGCGAAAAGTCCGGCTGCACTGCCAGGACTTGCTGGCGGTCAGCCAACATCACCGCGAGCCACCCCGCGCCGTTATCAACCCACTGGCTGCGCACGATGGCCCCCGGTGCCAGGCCCAACCCCAGGCGCACACGCTCCAGCAATGGCGCGTCGACTGGACCTGAACGCAACAGCGGCGGCGCGATGAACGCCAGCTCATCGCCCTGGCGCCGGATGCGTACCAGGCCGATCTCGCATTCCTGGATGATCTCCTCGCCGTGGGGTACGCCCCCGGCCTGCAGCCACGCATGGCAACTGCCCAAGGTCGGATGGCCGGCGAAAGGCAGTTCCTGCAAGGTGGTGAAAATGCGCACCCGGTAGTCCGCCCGTGGATCGCGGGGCGTCAGCAAAAACGTGGTTTCACTGAGATTGGTCCAACGGGCGAAATCCGCCATTTGCGCATCGCTGAGGCTGTCGGCGCCGAGCACCACGGCCAGCGGGTTGCCCTTGAGCGCGACGTTGCTGAACACATCCAGCTGCTTGAAATCGAAAGTCGGCATGGGTCAGCTCGGTATGTTCAGGCCACGGATGACCGCCGGCCGGGCAACAAAGCCGTCCAGCGCGCGCAGTACGTTAGGGAAGTCGGCAATGCCCACCAGGTCGCCGGATTCGTAGAAGCCGATCAGGTTGCGGATCCACGGAAAGGTTGCGATGTCGGCAATGCTGTACTCATCGCCCATGATCCAGGTGCGGCCCAACAGGCGCTTTTCCAGGACATCGAGCAAACGCCGGGATTCGGCGGCGTAGCGGTCACGGGGACGCTTGTCTTCGTAGGCCTTGCCGGCGAACTTATTGAAAAAGCCCACCTGACCGAACATCGGGCCGATACCGGCCATCTGAAACATCAGCCACTGAATGGTTTCGTAACGTGTCGCCGGGTCTTCAGACAGCAACTGGCTGGTTTTTTCCGCCAGGTAAATCAGGATCGCGCCGGATTCGAACAGGGCCAGCGGCTGCCCGCTGGGGCCGTTCGGGTCAATGATCGCGGGGATCTTGTTGTTGGGGTTCAGCGAGAGAAATTCCGCCGACAGTTGGTCCTGGGTCTCGAAGCTGACTTTGTGTGCCTCATAAGGCAGCCCCAGCTCTTCGAGCATGATCGAGACTTTTACCCCGTTGGGCGTGGGCAGCGAGTACAGTTGCAGGCGGTCCGGATGCTGTGCAGGCCATTTACTGTTGATCGGGAAGGCGGCGATTGAGTTCATCGGGAAGTCCCTGTGCGCAAAGCCTCCATGATAGCCAGCTGTCACCTGTCCTGCATGGGTCATCAATGCGCAACATCCGCTGGCTAATATCCCGCATGGGCGAACCAATAGGCCCAGGCACACTCTTAAGTGCGCTCTTACGGTGAATGGAGGCACCTCGCTTTATCGACAAGGAACACCGCAGGACGCCGGATGCGTCACTGGGGCCGGGCTTGTCCGCCTTAATCCGAAGCACCGAAGACTCGACACTCATGACCATCAAGCCTCTGTGCCTTGCGCTGCGCCTCAAACGCTACTCCTACATCATGTTGCCGCTGCTGCTGGTCGGCGGCGCCATCGGCCTGACCCTGGAATCGCGCATCAGCAGCGCCGAACAGGTCGACGGCGTGCAAACCCTGGTATTCCTGCGCCACGGAGAGAAACCCGCCGGTGGCCTCGGGCAACTCAATTGCCAGGGCCTCAACCGGGCGATGAACCTGGCCACGGTATTGCCGGAAAAATTCGGCAAGGCCAATTTCGTGTTCGCGGCCAACCCGACGCGCAATGTCGAGGAAGGCGAGCTGGACAACTCCTACAGCTACATTCGGCCGCTGATGACCATCAGCCCCAGCGCCATCAAGCTGGGTCTGCCGGTCAACATCAAGTTTTCGGCGAATGACACCAGCGCCCTTGCCGATGAGCTGGTCGAGGACAAGTACCACAACTCGATCATCTATACCGCCTGGTCCCACGGCTACCTGCCGGAGTTGATCAACAAAGTGGCCAGCGAGGCCTCGGGCGAGAAACACACCATCACCGACGACTGGTCGGGCAGCGACTACGACTCGCTGTACGTGCTGACATTGACCTGGCACAACGGCAAGGCCTCGCTGCTGAGCCGCAACTATAAACAGGGCCTGGACAACGGCGAAGAGACCTGCCCGCTCCCCACGCAGGTGAGCGCCGATAGCTGAGAGCGTATGATGCGCCGCTATTGACTCATCTGCGGATCATCCCCATGCCCAACCTCACCTCCCCCCAGCCCTCCCGGGGTTGGTCTTTCTGGTGGAAACCAGCGCTGTTCCTGCTGGTCGCCTGTGTCGGCCTCTACTACGTGAAGTGGTCGCCCTACTACCTCAAGGCGTTTGTGGCCGCGGATAACCACAACATCGGTGCCTCGATCCTCAATGACCAGCAAAGCTCGCCGCTGGCGGCAGCGCTGGCGTATGCCCAAGTGTATTTCCTGGCGATCTGGAAAGCCGCCGTATTGGCGGTGATCCTCGGCTCGCTGCTGCAGGTGCTGATCCCCCGCGACTGGTTGCTGCGCCTGTTTGGCCGCGCCGGGCTGGGATCGACCCTGCGCGGCGGGCTGTTCGCCTTGCCGGGGATGATGTGCAGTTGCTGCGCGGCACCGGTCGCGGCGGGCATGCGCCGCCAGCAGGTGTCGGTGGGCGCGGCGCTGGCGTTCTGGATCGCCAACCCGGTACTCAACCCGGCGACGCTGGTGTTCATGGGCTTTGTACTCGGCTGGGGCTTTACCGCCTTGCGGCTGGTGGCGGGCATTGTGCTGGTGGTCGGTGTGTCGCTGGTAGCACAGCGCATCGCACGGCCGGACCAGGTGCCGGAAGCGGCACTGGAGGCAGTCGCCGACGTCAGCCAGGCGGATGCGCAGCCTTTCCTCGGGCGCTGGCTGCGCACCCTGTGGCAGCTGTTCTGGAGCACCATCCCGGTGTATATCCTCGCCGTGCTGGTGCTGGGCGCTGCGCGAGTGTGGCTGTTCCCGCATGTGGACGGCGCCATGGCCAACAGCCTGGTGTGGCTGGTGCCGCTGGCGATTGTCGGCACGCTGTTCGTGATTCCCACCGCTGCCGAGATTCCCATCGTCCAAACCATGATGACCCTGGGCATGGGCACCGGCCCGGCCGTGGCCCTGCTGATGACCTTGCCGAGCGTGAGCCTGCCGTCGCTGTTGATGCTGCGCAAGGATTTCGACGCGCGAGTGCTGGTGACGGTGGCCGGGCTGACCATGCTCGTCGGGGTGGTATGCGGCTTGATTGGAGCGGTGATTCTTTAGCGTCTGAATGAAGCGTGAGCAGGCCCGCGCCTACATTCGACGGTGGTTACCCTGGAGGAACCCGGTCAAATGCGGGTGCAGGCTTGCTGGCTAAGAGGCTTCTCGCCCGCCCTTTATGCGCGTCTGGCAACCCGTTCGCGCAGATACTCCAGCACCGCGCCCTGCTCCCCCGCAAACTCGATCCGCGCGCCTTTGCTTTCGCGCTGGAAGGCGTACATCGGGTCGTAATACTCGCGCAGCAAACACTCGATCCACACCCTGTGCAACTCCACGGCGCCACTGCGCGCCTGTTCCGCCAGCGCCTCTTGCATGATCACCTGCAAACGCTGGGAACGCTCACCGCCCAGGCGCTTGTGGATATTGGCCAGGCTCTGCGTCAGGCGCTCGGCAAACAATGCCTGGCCCTGCTCGCCAAACACCGCGATAAATTCCGCGCACAGGTCGACGACATAATCGCGCAGGATCCGCTCGACGCGGCCTTCGACGCTGTCCTCCAACCACACCATCGCAAAGGTCTGCATGCCCTTGTGCAACGGTAATGGCAGCGCGCAACTGCCGATCATGCGGCTTTCGTCCTCGACGACAAATTGCTCGATGCCCGCCGCGCGTTTTTTCAACAGGTCCACTGCCAGGCGGTTTTCGAAGTCGATGTTGGACGGTTGCGCCGTGGCCCGCTTGCCGAAGCTCGAACCCCGGTGGTTGGCGTGGCCTTCCAGGTCCAGTGCATTGCGCAATTGGCCGAGGACTTCGGTCTTGCCGGTGCCGGTCATGCCGCCGAGCAACACGAAATCACACTGGGCCGCCGCCTGGTCAAGGGTCTCCAGCAGAAAGGTGCGCATGGCCTTGTAGCCACCGCCGACGCGCGGGTAATCGATGCCAGCGTCGGTTTTCAGCCATTGCTGCACGATCTGCGAGCGCAGCCCGCCACGAAAGCAATACAGGTAGCCGTCAGGATTGGCCTGGGCAAACCGCGCCCAGTGCTCGATACGCTCGGCCTTGATCGCGCCTGATACCAACTCATGCCCCAGCACGATGGCGGCTTGCTGGCCCTGCTGCTTGTAGCAGGTGCCGACGCGCTGGCGCTCGTCATCGGTCATCAGCGGCAGGTTGATCACGCCGGGAAAGGCACCCTTGACGAATTCAACCGGCGCGCGGGTGTCCATCATCGGCCGGTCGTTGAGGAAGATGTCGCGGTAGTCGGTGATGTCAGTCGCCATCAAAACACCTCTACCGCGTGGGTCTGTCGCTCAACCAGTGTACCGATCGGCTCAAGGCTCAGGCCCAGTTCGGCGGCCACGGTGTGGAATTGCGCGTCACCTTCCGGGGTTACCGCGATCAGCAGGCCGCCGCTGGTCTGCGGGTCGCACAGCACGCGCTTGTGCAACTCCTGCAAGCGTCCGATCTTGCTTGAGTAGCTGTCGAAGTTACGCAAGGTGCCGCCGGGCATGCAGCCCTGGTCCAGATAGTCCTCGATCCCCGGCAGGCGTGGGACTTTGGCGTATTCGATGCGCGCCGTTACGCCGCTGCCGTCAGCCATTTCCACCAAGTGGCCCAACAGGCCGAAACCAGTGACATCGGTCATGGCGGTCACTCCCGCCAACTTGCCGAAGCGGCTGCCCGGCTTGTTCAGCGTGCACATCCAGTCACGGGCCAGGCCGATATCCGCCTCGCGCAACTTGCCCTTCTTTTCGGCAGTGGTGAGGATGCCGATGCCCAGCGGCTTGGTCAGGTACAGGCGGCAGCCGACGGTGGCGGTGTCGTTGCGCTTCATGTGGCGTTTTTGCACGAGGCCGGTCACGGCCAGGCCGAAGATCGGCTCAGGTGCGTCGATGGAGTGTCCACCCGCCAGCGGAATCCCGGCTTCGTCGCACACCGAGCGACCGCCACGGATCACTTCGCGGGCGATCTCCGGCGCCAGCACATTCACTGGCCAGCCAAGAATCGCGATAGCCATCAACGGATCGCCGCCCATGGCGTAGATGTCGCTGATCGCGTTGGTCGCGGCGATCCGGCCGAAGTCGAAGGGGTCATCGACAATCGGCATGAAAAAGTCGGTGGTGGACACTACGCCACGCTCGTCGTCGATGGCATACACCGCCGCGTCGTCGCGGGAGGCGTTGCCCACCCACAGGTTGGGGTCGAGGTTCTGCGCGCCGCTGCCGGCGAGGATCACTTCCAGCACCTGCGGCGAAATCTTGCAGCCACACCCGGCGCCGTGGCTGTACTGGGTAAGGCGAATCGGCTCGTTCATGGTGGACCTCAATCTATCAAGTGGGCGGATTCTAGCAGACAGCAAAAGGCCGGCTGGGCTCTGGTGAGCACAGCCGGCCGGTTTGTTTCAGCGATTACTGGCGGGCAGCGAGCAAACGCTTGTGGCGGTTGCGTCGGGCGATGTTCAGGCACTCGATCACGGCCGAGAACGCCATGGCTGCATACACATAGCCTTTAGGCACATGGGCACCGAAGCCTTCGGCGATCAGGGTCATGCCGATCATGATCAGGAAGCCCAGGGCCAGCATCACCACGGTCGGGTTGTCGTTGATGAACTTGGCCAGCGGCTCGGCCGCCACCAGCATCACGATCACCGAGGTCACCACGGCAATGATCATGATCGGCAGGTGCTCGGTCATGCCCACGGCCGTAATGATGCTGTCGATGGAGAACACCAGGTCGAGCATCAGGATCTGGCCGATCGCCGCGGCAAAACCGATGGACACGACATTACCGGTGGTTTCCTTTTCTTCCGGCTCAGGGTCCATGCTGTGGTGGATCTCGGTGGTGGCCTTCCACACCAGGAACAGACCACCGGCGATCAGGATCATGTCCTTCCACGAAAATGCCTGGCCGAGGACTTCGAACACCGGCGTGGTCAACTGCACGATAAATGCGATGGTACTCAACAGGCCCAGGCGCAACACCAACGCCATGCTGATGCCGATGCGACGCGCCTTGGCACGATGCTTTTCCGGCAATTTGTTGGTGAGGATCGAGATGAAGATCAGGTTATCGATACCCAGCACGATTTCCATCACGATCAAGGTCGCCAGGGCGACCCAGGCGGTGGGGCTGGCGGCCAGTTGTAAAAGGTAGTCCATAGGTCAGTCCTGACGTTGTGCTGGGAAATTAGGCTTCTTTGTTACTGTTCGATTCTTCTTGCTCGTCTTCCTGCTTTTCAGGACTGATCAAGCCTTGGGTTGCTTCACTCAATGCCTGCTCGGCGGCCTTGTGCGTGTCATCGATGGCCTGCTTGGCCGACTCGGTGGCTTTGCCGATCACTTGCTGCGCGCTTTTTTCGACTTGATCGCAACCACTGATCATCACCAATGAAAGCGCAAGCACCGACGCCGCGCCCAGGGAATTGAGTTTCATGATGTATTCCTCGTTAGAACCATTGGGTCCAAATACTGGCCCCTCGATAGCGAGGCATTCTATGCAGGCGAACAGTTCAGGAAAATTCGTATTTTTCTCGCGTATACTTCGGTTTTTACGAAGTGATGCACAGCATGCTCAATTATCGTCAATTGCATTATTTCTGGGTCGTGGCCAAGACCGGCAGCATCGTGCGCGCTTGCGAGCAACTGAACCTCACACCCCAGACCATCAGCGGGCAGATCAGCCTGCTCGAACAGACCTTCGGCATCGCGCTGTTTCAGCGGGTCGGCCGCCAGCTGGAGCTGACCGAAGCCGGGCGCCGCGCCCTGCCCTATGCCGAGCAGATGTTCCAGACCGGCAATGAATTGGAGGCGATGCTGCGCGCGCAACCGAATGAGCAGCAGATCCTGTTCCGGGTCGGGGTGGCGGATGTGGTGCCCAAGTCCATCGTCTATCGCTTGATTGCGCCGACCATGGAATTGAGCGAGCCGATCCGCATCACCTGCCGTGAAGACAAACTCGAACGGTTATTGGCCGATCTGGCGATCCAGCGCTTGGACCTGGTGATCTCCGACAGCCCTATGCCTACGCACCTGGACATTAAAGGCTACAGCCAGAGACTGGGGGAATGTGGCATCAGCTTTTTCGCCACCCGGGCGTTGGCTGACCGGTATGCGGGAGATTTCCCACAGTGCCTGCACGGTGCGCCGCTGTTGATTCCGGGTGCGGAAACCGTGGTGCGCAGCCGTTTGCAACGCTGGTTTGCCGAACAGCAGATTCAGCCGAAGATCATCGGCGAGTTCGATGACAGCGCCTTGATGCAGGCCTTTGGCCAATCCGGCAGCGGGATCTTCATCGCGCCCAGCGTGATCGCCGATGAGGTGGTGCGCCAGTACGGCGTGGTGTTGATGGGCCAGACCGACGCGGTCACCGAGTCCTTCTATGCGATCTCGGTGGAGCGCAAGGTCAAGCACCCCGGCATCGTGGCAATCACCGAAGGGGCACGGCGCGAGCTGTTTACCGCCCTGCCCGCGCCCATCTGAGTCAGCTGCAGGTCGCTGTAGGCTTGGCGGTCATCAGCCACAACGCCAGCAGGATCGACACCAGGATAAAGCCGGAAGCCGCGAAGCCCAGGCTGCCCAGGCCGAGGGTGTCGATCACGTGCCCGCCGACCATCGCCCCCAGGCCGATCCCGAGATTGGCCCCGGCGATATTCAGCGACGCCGCAAACGCCGGCGCATGGGGCGCGGCCTTCATCAGCCGCACGTGGCTGACCAGGAACATCGCCGCCTGGGTCACACCCCACACGGCCATCGCCGCGGCCAGGCCAACGGTGGAATGAATCGCCGGCACCAGCGCAACCATGCCCGCGATCATGAAGCCGCAGAACACCATGGAGGCAATCAGCGGGTGCCGATCCACCGCACGCCCGCCCAGTGAGTTGCCGAGCAACCCGACCGCGCCAAAGCCCATCAGGCACCAACCCACCAGGGTGCCGTCGAAGCCGGCCAGGCGCTCAAGGATGTCGGCCAGGTAGGTGTAGGCGGTGAACATGCCACTGAACACCAGGATCGACAGCAGGATGTGGCCCTGCATCAGCGGGTTGCGCAGGATCTTGAACTGCGAGCGCAACGTCACCTGGTCGTTCTTCGGCTGCGTCACCGGCAGGTAGATGAACAGCAGCACGGCCTTGGCCAGCGCGACCACGGCAAGAATGGCAAAGGCGGTGCGCCAGCCGAACATATCCGAAATCAGCGTACCCACCGGAATGCCGAACACCGTGGCGCAGACGATGCCAAAGCCGATTTTCTCGATGGCGCGCCCGGCGTATTCGGGGCCGACGATATCCACTGCCGTTTCACTGGCCAGCGCCCAGAACACCGGCAGGCCCAAGGCCGGGATCAAGCGCGCCAATGCCATCACCCAGATGTTCGGCGCCAGCGCGGCCACGGTGTTGGCGACGCCGAACAGGATCAGGATGCTGATAAACAGGCGCTTGCGTGGGAAACGCGCGAAGTAGGCGGTCAGGAACGGGCCGAATGCCGCCACGGTAAACGCGAACAGGGTCACCAGCAGCCCGGCCTGGGACACGCTGACATTCAGGTCCCGGGCGATGGACGGCAGCAGGCCGACGATGACGAATTCTGTGGTCAGCACGGTAAAGCCGGCGGCCGACAGCAGCAGGATGGGAAACAGCATCAAAAACTCCAGAAACAGCAACACCAACGACAACCCGAAGGTTCGCTGGCAGATAGGATGAAAAAAGGATGCTGAATCTTAACAGAGTGTGTCGGTGTAGCCCATGAAAAAGCCCGGCGATGCCTGCAGGCATCGACCGGGCTTTGCGGCGTTACGACTTAGAACGCGCCCATGTAGTCGCGCTTGCCCACTTCCACACCGTTGTGACGCAGCAAGGCGTAGGCCGTGGTGACGTGGAAGAAGAACTGCGGCAGGCCGTAGGTCAGCAGGTAGGACTGGCCGCTGAAGCGCTTCTCTTTCGGCGTGCCTGGACGGGTGATGATTTCGATGCCTTCCTTGCCGTCGATTTGCTCGGGCTTGATGCTGTCGACAAAAGCCAGGACCTTGGCGATCAGCGCCTGCAGGTCGGCGAAGGTCACTTCGGAGTCTTCGTATTTAGGCACTTCGATCTCGGCCAGGCGCGCGGAAACGCCCTTGGCGAAGTCGACGGCGATCTGCACCTGGCGCACCAGCTGGAACATGTCCGGGAACAGACGTGCCTGCAGCAAGGCGTTGGGCTCGATGTTCTTGGCGGTGGCATGGGCTTCGGCTTTGTTCAGCACATCGCTCAGGGCGGTGAGCATTTGCTTGAAGACCGGGACGGAAGCGGCGTACAGGGAAATAGTCATGGCAGTCTCATGGGGTAATGGCACGGTTTGAACCAGCGGCGATTATAGACACGCCAGCCGCGCGCGCGGCTTGTCTTTTATTTTTTCAGGATTAGGCTAGAGCGCTCACTGCATAGGGAAAGCGCGATGACCGCCGAGCACGACACCGACACCCCTGAGCCGCGCCTGAACAGCACGGAAATCCGCGTCCTGGGCTGCCTGATCGAAAAACAGGCGACCAACCCGGAAACCTACCCCCTGACCCTCAATGCCCTGGTGCTGGCCTGCAACCAGAAGACCAGCCGCGAGCCGGTGATGAACCTCAGCCAGGGCCAGGTCGGCCAGAGCCTGCGGGTGCTCGAAGGTCAGGGCTTCACCCGCCTGGTGATGGGCAGCCGCGCCGATCGCTGGGAGCATCGCGTGGACAAGGCGCTGGAACTGGTGCCGGCCCAGGTGATCCTCACCGGGCTGTTGTTTTTGCGCGGGCCGCAGACGGTCAACGAACTGCTGACGCGCAGCGGGCGCATGCATGACTTTGAAGATGCCGAGCAGGTCGTGCATCAGCTCGAACGCCTGATTGCGCGCGGGCTGGCGGTATTGGTGCCGCGTCAGGCGGGGCAGCGGGAAGACCGCTATACCCATGCGCTGGGAGATCCTGCGGATATTGAAGCGATCATCGCGGCGCGCGGGAATCCGGTGGAGCGCAGTACGGGGGTTTCTGCAGAGCGAATAGAAGAGCTGGAAGCACGAATTGCAGCACTGGAAGAGCGTCTGGCCCAGCTCGAACAGGGCTGAACCCATCTAGAATGTGAATACCCGGGATTGCTCGCGAAGGCGGTGGTGTGTCAGTTGATGCATTTGGTGGCTGATCCACCGCTTTCGCAGGCAAGCCAGCTCCCACATTTGTTCTCCATACACCCGCCATACCCGAGTCATACCAGGATCCCCCTGTGGGAGCGGGCTTGCTCGCGAAGGCGGTGTGTCAGTTGATGCATTTGGTGGCTGATGCACCGCTTTCGCAGGCAAGCCAGCTCCCACATTTGATCTCCATACACTCGGGATCCCGAGTCATACCAGGATCCCCTTGTGGGAGCGGGCTTGCCCGCGAAGGCGGTGTGTCAGTTGACGCATTTGATGGCCGATCCACCGCTTTCGCAGGCAAGCCAGCTCCCACATTTGATCTCCATACACCCGCATGCCCGAGTCATCCCCGGATCCCCCTGTGGGAGCGGGCTTGCTCGCGAAGGTGGTGTGTCAGTTAATGCATTTGGTGGCTGATGCACCGCTTTCGCAGGCAAGCCAGCTCCCACACTTGATCCCCATACACCCGCATACCCGATCCATACCAGGATCCCCCTGTGGGAGCGGGCTTGCTCGCGAAGGTGGGCTGTCAGTTGATGCATTCGGTGACTGATGCACCGCTTTCGCAGGCAAGCCAGCTCCCACATTTGATCTCCATACACCCGGGAACCCGAGTCATACCCGGACTCCCCTGTGGGAGCGGGCTTGCTCGCGAAGGCGGTGTATCAGTTGATGCATTCGGTGGCTGATCCACCGCTTTCGCAGGCAAGCCAGCTCCCACATTTGATCTGCGTACGCCCGCCATACCCGAGCCATACCACGATCCCCCTGTGGGAGCGGGCTTGCCCGCGAAGGCGGTGTGTCGGTCAATGAATGCTTAACGGATACTCCGCATTCGCGAGCAATCCCGATCCCACACTTGGCTCGGCGCCAGCCCTCAGCTTCGGGCGAAGGCTACGGCCGCCTCAAACTGCTCCTGCGTAGGCCGCACGCCGGTGTAGAGCACAAACTGCTCCAACGCCTGAATGGCGATGACTTCCAAGCCCGTGATCACTTGCTTGCCTTGCGCCCGACCGCGCACGATCAGCGGCGTTTCGGCGGGGATCGCCACGACATCGAACAGCGTTTGCGCGGCATCCACCGCTTGCGCCGTGAACGCCAACGCATCCGCCTCGGCCCCGCCGGTCATGCCGATCGGCGTCACGTTGATCAGCATCTGGGGGCGCAGGTCACCCAGGTCGGCTTGCCATTCGTACCCAAGGTTGCGGGCCAATGCCTGGCCGGCTGCAGCGTTGCGCGCGACGATCACGCCATTGGCATAACCGCCGTCGCGCAAGGCACTGGCAACGGCCTTGGCCATACCGCCGCTGCCGCGCAGGGCGAAGGTCGATGCTTTCGGCACCGCATGCTTTTTCAGCAGTTGTTCAATGGCGATGTAGTCAGTGTTGTAGGCCTTGAGATGGCCGTCGGTGTTGACGATGGTGTTCAGAGAGTCGATGGCTTGAACCGAATCGTCGAGTTCGTCCACCAAGGCAATGGCGGCTTCCTTGAACGGCATGGAAACCCCGCAACCACGTATGCCCAACGCGCGAATACCACCTATCGCGCCGGGCAAATCCTGGCTGCTGAAAGCTTTATAGTAGAAGTTCAGACCCAGCTGTTCGTACAGATGGTTATGGAATCGCAGGCCAAAGTTCCCGGGACGCGCCGACAGTGACATGCACAGTTGGGTGTCCTTGTTGGGGTGCATCTGCATGGAAAACTCCTTTGAGTAAGCAAATCGGTACAGACCTTACACAACCTTTACCTACCGGCCGTGCTGTTTTTCAGAAATACGTTGTCTTAAAAGTATCCCCGCGACATTACTTGAGTCTATTGATTGCAGACCACAAGCGCAGGGGCTAACCGAGGAATGACCATGATTCGTAAAATCCCCAAGATCGCCTTGCTTATCGGTGCACTCGCTATGGCCGGCCAAGCCTCCGCCCACGGTGGTGGATGGGGTGGCCCGGCTGTCTTGGGTGCGTTAGTCGGCGCAGCCGTCGTAGGCTCCGTGGTTGCCAGCCAACCCCGCGAAGTCTATGTGCAGCAACCGGTATATGTGCAACCTCAGCCGGTGTATGCCGCCCCACCACCCGTCTACTACGCACCGCCACCACCGGTGTATGTGCAACAGCAGGTCTACTACCGCCCGGCACCGGTCTACTACGGTCCACCGCGTGGTTACTACGGCCCTCCCCACGGCTATTACGGCCGCGGCTGGTAACGCCCAATCGTCCTGTCTGAAACAGGCCTCGCTTATACGCGGGGCCTTTTTTTTGCGTGCAACGTCCGAATTTATGCGGCCAAGGTCGCTCTGAGGACAATGACGTGGGTGAAATCGCACATGATTGAGGCCAATGTCTACTTGCTTGATGGGGCCTCGCGCTGTCATGTTTGTGTCACGACACACTCTCACTATCGATCCTGTCCACTCAATAACAACAAGGACGGCTGACCATGCCCACGCAAAACCCACATCGCACCGCTGGCCTGTGCACGTCCAGCAAGGTCTATAGCGCCCTCACCGAGCTCAAGCACCTGGAGGGCCATCGCAGCGCCAAGTTCCTCGCGCTGCTGGCTGAAAACCTGGTGCACAAGGGTCTGCTCAGTGAGCAGGAAGTGGTGAACATGCTCGATCAGGTAGTGGACTGACGCCTCACGTCGATGTCGACTATCGAGCCAGGTGATTTTTCCTACGGCTCCCGGCACCGTAAGGTGACCTCCATAGCGATTGGAGGTTCTTATGCCCACTGTTCAAATCATGTCCGTTATCGGCAGCGCCGTCCCCGCCCCTCTGCGGGAACTGGGGTTGCTCGCCTGCTGGTACCTGGTACGCGATGGCGAGGCCATCAGCGGCCCGCTCACCTCGTTGTCCGCCGCCGAGCAGCAACTGCGACAGGCGTCGAGCTTCAGGCTCCACGCCTGAAACTCAAGGCAAGGGCAGCTTGACCCGCGGCTTGCTTTCGACAAACAGCGCCCAGGTCGACATGAACAGCGCCGCCACCAGCGGGCCGATCACAAAGCCGTTCAGGCCAAATACCGACAGGCCGCCAAGGGTCGAGATCAAGATCAGGTAGTCCGGCATCCGCGTGTCCTTGCCCACCAGGATCGGGCGCAGCACGTTGTCCACCAAGCCGATCACAAACACGCCAAACAAGCCCAGCACCACGCCCTGCCAGATCGAACCACTCAGCAGGAAGTACACGGCGACCGGCCCCCAGACAATCCCGGCACCGACTGCCGGCAGCAGTGACAGAAACGCCATCAGCACCGCCCAGAGCAACGCGCTGGGAATGTCCAGGAACCAGAAGATCAGGCCACCCAGCGCGCCCTGGGTCACGGCCACCAACACGTTGCCCTTGACCGTCGCGCGCACCACCCGATTGAACTTGAGCTGCAGGCGGCGCTTCTGCGGTTCGGCCAACGGCACTGCCGTGCGCACCTTGCGCACCAGATCAGGGCCGTCGCGCAGCAGGAAAAACAGCAAGTACAGCATGATGAAAAAGCTCACCAGGAAATCAAACGTGCCCTGGCCAAAGCTGAATGCCTGGGACGCGAAGAACTGGCTGCCCTGCATCGCACTCTTGACGATCTTCTCCCGCAGCCCTTCAAGGTTGCCCATGCCGAAGCGATCGAGCAGGTGCTGGAAGTACGGCGGCAAAAAGTTCTTGAACTGCTCGATATAGCCGGCCACGTCGAGCTTGCCGCTCTCGACGTTTTTGTACAGCGTGGCGCCCTCTTGCACCAGCAAGGCGCTGGTGATGATCACCGGCAAAATCGCGATCACCAGGCACACCGCCAAGGTGGTCAGGGACGTCAGGTTGCGGTTCCAGCCGAAGCGCTGCTGCAGGCGGCGCTGCATCGGGGCGAAGATGATGCCGAGGATGATCGCCCAGAACACTGCGCCGTAGAACGGCAGCAATATCCAGATAAAGGCGATGGTCACCAGGACCAGCAGTAACAGCAGGGTTTTGAATTGCAGGTTGGATTGATTCATGTCCGGTCCATGTCAGAAAAGCAGAGGGCCTGTGTAGGCCCTGTTGCTTAGTCCACTGCGAAACCTGGGAGTGCCATCCTTTATCCCACCAGCATAGACCGCAATCTTCAATGACCCGCCGCCTCACGCAACAGCGCCTGGATCATGGCCTCCTGCGCGTCATACCGGCCCTCGCCGAAGTGGCTGTAGCGCACCTGGCCCTGGGCATCGATGAGGTAATGCGCGGGCCAGTACTGATTATCGAAATTGCGCCAGATCGCATAGTTATTGTCGATCGCGACCGGGTAGGTGATGCCCAGCTTGCGCACCTGCTCCCTGACATTCGTGATGATGTGCTCGTGGGCATATTCCGGGGTGTGCACGCCAATGACCACCAGGCCGTCCCGTGCATACCGCTGGGCCCAGGCCTTGACGTGCGGCAGCGCCCGGCGGCAGTTGACACAGTCGTAGGTCCAGAAATCCACCAGCACCACTTTGCCCTTGAGCATCTCGGGTGTCAGCGGCGGTGAGTTGAGCCATTCGACCGCCCCCGCCAGCGACGGCATGGCGCCCTGGGGCTCGTTGCTCTCATTGCCTGTCACCTGGCTGGAAATCAGCGCGAAAGCCAGCAGCAGGCCGGCAAACACGGCCGTTATAAGTCGCATGGGGATGACCTTGTGGAGACGGGGAGCGCCATTGAACGCCCCGGAGGTATCACGTCTGTGTCCACACCCAGCTGGCGATACACGGCGATACAAAATCGCCAAAGGACGACCTGGATCAATAAACCGCCGGCCCACCTGCACTACCCTCGCGCCCTTTTGCGACCCACGCCCATGCTCCCTGCGATTGCCTCCCCACTGCCAGCCCCTGAACTGCTCGCCCCCGCGGGCAGCCTGAAAAACATGCGCTACGCCTTCGCCTACGGCGCCAATGCGGTCTATGCCGGCCAGCCGCGCTACAGCCTGCGGGTGCGCAACAACGAGTTCGATCACCCCAACCTGGCCCTGGGTATCGAGGAAGCCCACGCGCTGGGCAAGCGCTTCTACGTGGTGGTGAATATCGCGCCGCACAACGCCAAGCTGAAGACCTTCCTCAAGGACCTTGCGCCCGTGATCGCCATGCGCCCGGATGCGCTGATCATGTCCGACCCGGGGCTGATCATGCTGGTGCGCCGCAACTACCCGTGGATGCCGATCCACCTGTCGGTGCAGGCGAACACGGTGAATTGGGCCAGCGTGGAGTTCTGGCAGCAGCAAGGCATCAGCCGGATCATTTTGTCGCGTGAGCTTTCCCTGGAGGAAATTGACGAAATCCGCCAGCAGGTGCCAGCCATGGAGCTGGAAGTGTTCGTCCACGGTGCCCTGTGCATGGCCTATTCCGGGCGCTGCCTGCTCTCGGGCTACATGAACAAACGCGACGCCAACCAGGGCACCTGCACCAATGCCTGCCGCTGGAAGTACCAGGCCACGCCGGCCGTGGAAAATACCACCGGCGATATCGTCCAGGCATTCGAACCGACGCTGGGGATCGGCACCCCGACCGACCAGGTCTTCCTGCTGCAGGAAGCTAACCGTCCGGATGAGCAGATGCCCGCTTTCGAAGACGAACACGGCACCTACATCATGAACGCCAAGGATTTGCGCGCGGTGCAGCATGTGGCGCGCCTGACCCGGATGGGCGTGCATTCGCTGAAGATCGAAGGCCGGACCAAATCCCACTTCTACTGCGCACGCACCACCCAGGTGTATCGCCGCGCCATTGATGATGCGGTGGCCGGCCGTGAATTCGACCGCAGCCTGATGACCGACCTGGAGTCGCTGGCCCAGCGCGGCTACACCGAAGGTTTCCTGCGCCGCCATGTGCACGACGAATACCAGAACTACCAGAACGGCAGCTCAGTCTCGGAGCGCCAGCAGTTTGTCGGCGAGTTGACCGGCGAGCGGCGCGGCGAACTGGCCGAGGTCAAGGTCAAGAATCGCTTTGCCGTGGGCAACCACCTGGAATTGATGACGCCCACCGGCAACTTTCACTTTGACCTGGCCACCCTGCACACCGCCAAGGGCGAAGCCATCGAAGTAGCGCCGGGGGATGGGCACACGGTGTATGTGCCCCTGCCCGCTGACATGGACCTGCAGTTTGGCCTGCTGATGCGCGACCTCTAGCGGGTCGCCAGGCAAAACCGGCGGATCGCTTCGCACGCCTGGCGCAAGGAATCCTCATCCAGCGCATAGGCAATGCGCAGGTACGGCGCCAGGCCGAACGCACTGCCGTGCACCACCGCCACATTGGCTTCGTCGAGCAGCGCGTGCGCCACGTCTTCATCGGTGCGCAGCAGCGTGCCGGCAGGTGTGGTACGACCGAGCAGGCCGGCGCAGGACGCGAAGGCGTAGAACGCACCCGAAGGTTTCAGGCACTCCAAACCCGGTGTGGCATTCAGAAAAGCCACCACCCAGTCCCGACGCGCCTCGAACACGGCCCGCGACTGCTGGATAAAAGCCTGCGGGCCGTTCAATGCCGCGATGGCGGCCTGCTGGGAAATTGCACTGGCTCCCGACGTCTGCTGGCCCTGGAGTTTTTCCATGGCCTCCAGCAACCAGCGCGGCCCGGTGGCGAAACCGATGCGCCAGCCGGTCATGGCGTAGGCCTTGGACACCCCGTTCATGGTCAGCACGCGCGGTGCCAACCGAGGTTCCACTTGCGCCAGGGTGTGGAAGGTTTGCCCGTCGAACAGCAAGTGCTCGTAGATATCGTCCGCCAGCACCAGCACATGGGGATGCTGCAACACCACCTGCGCCAGGGCCTGCAGCTCCTCGCGGCTGTACACCGTGCCGGTCGGATTGGACGGCGAATTGAGGATCAGCCAGCGCGTGCTGGGGGTGATCGCCTGGTCCAGCGCGGCGGGCGTCAACTTGAAAGCGTCTTCGGCACTGCACGCCACGATCTTCGCCGTGCCGCCGCACAACTCGACCATTTCCGGGTAACTGACCCAATACGGCGCGGGCACGATCACCTCGTCGCCTTCGTTCAGCGTGGCCGCCAGCGCGTTGTAGATCACATGCTTGCCGCCGTTGCTCACCAGGGTGTCCTGCCAGCTTACGTCCAGGCCATTTTCACGGCGGAATTTATCCGCCACGGCTTCACGCAAGGCGCGTACGCCGGCGACCTGGGTGTAGCGCGTCTGGCCGTTGCGGATCGCGTCGATACCGGCTTGGCGAATGTGCTCCGGCGTGTCGAAATCCGGCTCACCGGCGCACAGCGAGATGATCTTCGCACCTTCGGCACGGCGGGCGGCCACGCGGTCGATGATGCGGTACGTGGCGGAAGGCTTGGCCTGGGCCAGGCGTTTGTTCAGAGTATTCACGCGTCCTTCCTCTGCAAGGTGTGATAGCCCAGGGATTCACGGGCCTGCCTGAGGGTCTTGCCGGCTTCGATCTGCGCCCGGATCTGCGATTCGACGGCCTCGATCTGGCGGGCGGTACGCGCGACTTCCTCGGCACGCGCCCGGGGCACCACCAGCACGCCATTGGCATCGGCCACCACGATGTCTCGCGCACACACACGGGCGCCGCTGATAGCCACCGGCTGGTTCACCGCCAGGACTTGCACACGGTCCTTGCCGGTGCGCATGTAGCGGCCTCGGGTAAACAGCGGGTAACTATCGCCCAAGGCCTTGCTGACGTCGCGGCACACGCCATCGATCACCGTCGCCGCGATGCCACGGCTGCCGGCGTACTGGGTCATGATGTCGCCCCACACAGTGCAGTCAGTGCGACCGGCGTTGGCGATCACCACCACATCCCCCGGCAGCACGTCCTCGATAAAGTCGCCCACCGAACCCGGCGGCATGCTGGCCGGTACGTATTGCACGGTGAACGCCGGGCCCACCACGGTGCCGGGGTAATTATCCAGCGGTGCGATTCCCAGGCATTGGCCGGCGATGCCCAGTTTGTCCATGGCATCCGAGACGCCCGGGGTGTCGAGCCCTTCGAACAGGGCGACAAGCTGATGATCGTTCATCGGGCAGGCTCCACGCGGATGGCTTCAAATTGGCGGTCATGCATCACGTCGGCGACCGACCGACCGCTGCGCACGGCATCGATCATCCCCGCCTCACGGGCGGCAAGGCGCTCGCTCAACGCCAGCACCTGCTCGATCACCGCAGCCGGGATAAACACGCTGCCGCAGCGGTCGGCGATCACGTAGTCATCCTGCGCAACGTCCACGCCGCCGACGCGGATGGTCACGCCGGAATCGACCTGCACCACGCGATTGCGCGCGCTGATCATGGTCACCCCACGTCCGTAGACCGGGTAGCCGATGGACGCGCTGCCGTCGATATCGCGGCTGAAACCGTCGATCACCGAGCCGCGAATGCCCTTGGTCACGGCGGCATTGGCGATGATGTCACCCCAGCACGAGATGCCATCGAGGCCCCCGGCGATCACCAGCACGCGGTCATCCGTAGTGATTGCGTCGATCACCGGCGAGATCAGGTGCACGCCGGGCGCGGCGTCGGTCTTGGGTGCCAGTTTGACCGTGCTCGCGCGGCCGACCACCTTGGGGCAGTCCCACAACGGGCGGATGCCCACCACGGCGCCTGGCAGTTGCAGGAAGTCGAGGGCGTCGGAGACGGTGTTGGTGTCGAGTTCAGCCAGGCGCTGAAGCGGGTCGGGAGGTGACATGAGATGAGCCCCTGTTGTGGTTGGGGCTCAAGTCTCACTGAGGCGCTGTGATGGGTATATTCGTATTAACGTTAGGCAGACATACGCCCAAGCTATGGTTGCTCAGATGCGGAACTGCCCCACCAGTTGCCCCAGGCGCTGGCCCAAATCCGCCAGGCTGCGCGAGGTCTGGGCGCCCCGCTGGGTTTCATCGGCCACGCTGTCGACTGCCACGGCAATCTGATGCACGCTGCGGTTGATCTCCTCGGCCACGGCAGTCTGTTCTTCGGCGGCGCTGGCGATCTGCGCGTTCATCGAATTGATGGTGCCGATCAACTGGGCCATGGTGTCCAGCGACGCCCCGGCTTCATTGGCCTGGGCCGAGGTGCCGTCGCCCGCATCGCTGGAGCGGCGCATGGCGTCGACGGCAGCCACGGTGCCTTTTTGCAGGCGGTCGATCATGCCCTGGATTTCCTGGGTGCTGGTCTGGGTGCGACTGGCGAGTGCACGCACTTCGTCGGCGACCACCGCAAACCCGCGCCCGGCCTCGCCTGCTCGCGCGGCTTCAATCGCTGCGTTGAGCGCCAACAGGTTGGTCTGTTCGGCGATCGAGCGGATTACGCCGAGCACGCTGACAATCGACGACACGTCCTGCTGCAGGCTGTCGAGGGACACGCCGCTGCTGCGAATGTCGCTCACCAGCGCATGGATCTGCGCAATGCTGCCATCCACCACGCGCTTGGCGGCCTGGCCTTCGACATCGGTCTGCTGCGCGGCCACCGAGGCGCCCTGGGCACTGCGCGCGACTTCCTGGGCGGCGGATGACATCTGATTGATCGCGGTGGCGACCTGGTCGGTCTCGTGACGCTGGCGCTCCATGGCCTGTTCCGAGCGTTGGGCCTGGTCGGAGACCTGGCTGACCAGGCCGGTGAGTTGGCTGGTCATCTCGGTGATCTGGCGCACCAGGCCGTGGATCTTGTCGACAAAGCGGTTGAACGCGCCGGCCAGGTCGCCCAGTTCATCCTGGCTGGTGATGGCCAGGCGGCGGGTCAGGTCGCCCTCACCGGCGGCGATGTCGTCGAGGTTGGCTTTCATCAAGTGCAACGGGCGCAGGATAGCGTTGGCCAGCAACATGCCGACGGCAGCGATCACCAGCAGCACCACCACGGCCACGCCGAGGATGCTCAGCAATACGCCTTCCATGCGCGTTTTCACCTTGGCCTCGACCACCGCCACCTGGGCTTCGATGCCGTCCAGGTTCACCGACGTACCGATGACCATGTCCCACTTCGGCAGGTATTCGGTGTAGCCGAGCTTGGGCACCAGTTCGGTCTGGCCGGGCTGGGTCGAGCTGTATTGCAGGTAGTGCGTGCCGTCCTTGCCGACCTTGACCAGGTCGCGGTTGACGTAGACACCGTTGGGGTCGCGGTTGTCCTTGAAGCTCTTGCCCACGCCGTCGGGGCTGTTGCCCTTGAACAGGCGAATGGTCTCGGAGTCGTAGCCGAAGAAGTAGCCGTCCTTGCCGTAGCTGGTGTTGGACAGCAGCTTGACCACCTGGGCCCGCGCGGCCGTGTCGCCGGGAGCCGCCGCGTCGTAGAGCGGCTTGATGGTGGTCATGGCCACTTCGACGTAGCTCTGCAGGGTCGCCTTGGCGTCGTTGAGCAGGCGCTGGCGGGTTTCATCCACTTCGTTGCGTGCCTGGCCTTGCAGGATCCACACGGTGGTCAGGCTGATCACCACGGCAAACAGCAACACCGGCACAACGGCGAGGGACAGGACTTTGGCCTTCAAACTCAGACGCATGGCTTTTCTCTCTTATTAGTGGCGACTTGAGAGGTTATCGGCCATGCGCCTGGGATCTGTAGGAGCCAGCTCCTACGGAACGGCGGTGTGTCAGAGGGTCATCGCGGCCAGCCAGCCGAACGCCAGCAGCGGGATGTTGTAGTGCAGGAACGTCGGCACCACGGTGTCCCAGATATGGTGGTGCTGGCCGTCGATGTTCAGGCCGGAGGTCGGGCCGAGGGTTGAATCCGAGGCAGGCGAACCGGCATCGCCCAGGGCCCCGGCGGTGCCGACGATGCACACGATGGCCAGCGGGCTGAAGCCCAGTTGCACACACAGTGGCACGAAAATCGCGGCCAGGATCGGCACCGTGGAAAACGACGAGCCGATGCCCATGGTCACCAGCAGCCCCACCAGCAACATCAACAACGCGCCGACGCCACGACTATGGCCGATGAACGCCGCCGAGGCTTCCACCAGCGAACGCACGTCGCCGGTGGCCTTGAGCACTTCGGCAAACCCCGACGAGGCGATCATGATGAAGCCGATCATGGCCATCATCTTCATGCCTTCGGTGAACAGGTCGTCGGTGTCGCGCCAGCGCACGATGCCCGACACCGAGAAAATCAGGAACCCGGCCAGGGCGCCGATGATCATCGAGTCCAGCCACAGCTGAATGATGAACGCCGCGGCAATCGCCAGGCCAGCCACCAGCAGGGTCAGCGGGTTGTACTGCACCGCGACCTGCTCGACCCGCTCGATTTTCTCCAGGTCATACACGCGCTTCTTGCGGTAGCTGACAAACACCGCCACCAGCAGGCCAACGACCATGCCCAGCGCGGGCAAGCCCATGGCGTGGGTGACGTTGACCTGGCTGATGTCCACGCCGCTCTTGGCCACATTGGCCAGCAGGATCTGGTTGAGGAAGATATTGCCGAAGCCCACCGGCAGGAACATATACGGGGTGATCAGGCCGAAAGTCATCACGCAGGCGATCAGGCGGCGGTCCAGTTGCAGCTTGGTCAACACGTAGAGCAGCGGCGGCACCAGCAGCGGGATAAACGCGATGTGGATCGGCAGAATATTCTGCGAGGCAATCGCCACCACCCACAGCAGGCCGATCAACAGCCATTTGACGTGACTGCCGCCGGTGGCTTCCTGGCGGTCGACCAGCAGCAGGGCCTTGTCTGCCAAGGCGTGGGCCAGGCCGGATTTGGCAATCGCCACCGCGAAAGCGCCGAGCAAGGCGTAGGACAACGCCACAGTCGCGCCGCCGCCCAAGCCGCCATTGAAGGCCTTGAGCGTGGCCTCGATACCCAGGCCACCGGTAAGCCCGCCAACCAGGGCGCCGACGATGATGGCGATGACTACATGCACGCGGGACAAGCTGAGCACCAGCATGGTGCCGACCGCGGCGATGACTGCGTTAATCATGGTTACCTCAAGCAGAAACATAAAAAACAGGCATGCCCGCGCCCGGGCGGCCAAGGGATGGCTGCCAGCGTGCAGGCTTGAAGGAGGTCTTATTAGAGGGCGCGCACTTTGCAGCAGGCAGGGCTGCATGTCAAAAAACGACGCCGGCTTAAGGTTTAAATTGAACGTTTGAATAAAGAAAGTTCCACGGCGGCCGATACAAAGGCTCTCTGTGTTTTCAGGTTAAGGATGCTCCTCGATGTCCCTCAGACAGCTGTCCATTCAATGGAAAATCACCCTGCTCGCCGGCCTTTGCCTGTTGGGGATCGTGACCCTGCTGGTGGGTCTGTCGCTGTATCGCATGGCGCAGAGCTCCGAGCAGGTCAAAGCCTCCAGCATGCAAATGCTCGATGAGGCCGCCCAGGCGCGCATCGAGGCTCAGGGTGAAGTGCAGGCGCTGGGCATCCGCCAGCAATTCATGGACGCCTATCAATACGGCCATGGTTTTTCCCGTCAGGTACTGTTTTTGCGCGAACAGGCCGAAAAGCGCTTCCTCGACGCCTTCGACACCCGCGAAGACCTGACCCGACAGGTCAAGGCCGCGCTGCAGGCCAACCCGGACCTGCTCGGCCTGTCACTGGTGTTTGAAGCCAATGCGCTGGACGGCAAGGACGAGCTGTTCGCCAACCAGGCTGAACTGGGCAGCAACGACAAGGGCCGCTTTGCCCTGTATTGGTCGCAACCGACGCCCGGCAAGCTGACCTCGATGCCGCTGCCGGAAAGCGACATGTCCGACACCTCCGTCGGCCCCAGCGGTGAAAAGGCCAATGCCTGGTTCACCTGCCCGCGCACCACGCTCAAGCCGTGCGTGATCGAGCCCTACTTCTATGTGATCGACGGGCAGAACGTGCTGATGACCAGCATCGTGTTCCCCTTGATGGTCAACGGCAAAGTCATCGCCTCGTTGTCGGTGGACATCAACCTCAATAGCCTGCAGGCCATCAGCCAACGCGCCAGCCAGAAGCTCTACGACGGCCAGACCCAAGTCAGCATCCTCAGCCCGACCGGCCTGCTCGCCGGCTACAGCGCGGACGCCAGCAAACTCAGCCAGCGCCTGGACCAGGTCGACAGCGCCAGCGGTGCGCAACTGATCAGCGCCCTGGCCAGCAGCACGCAGATTCGCAGCCTGCGTACCGATCACCAACTCAAGGTGCTGGCACCGTTCGCGCCGATTCCCAATGGCAAGCCGTGGGGTGTGTTGCTGGATGTGCCGGAAAAAGTCCTGGTCGGCCCTGCCGAAGCGCTGAAAGCCCAGATGGACGCCGACAACACCCGGGGCACCTTGCTGGAACTGAGCCTGGGACTGCTCGCCGCCGTGCTCGGCCTGATCCTGGTGTGGCTGATGGCCCGCAGCGTGACCCGCCCGATCCTCGGCGTAGCGCACATGCTCGAAGACATCGCCAGTGGCGAAGGCGACCTGACCCGGCGCCTGGCCTACGACAAGAAAGATGAACTGGGCCAACTGGCGGGCTGGTTCAACCGCTTTCTCGACAAGCTGCAGCCGATCATCGCCGAGGTCAAACGCTCGGTGCAGGATGCGCGTGGCACGGCCGACCAGTCCGCCGCAATCGCCACCGAAACCAGCGCCGGCATGGAGCAGCAATACCGCCAGGTCGACCAGGTGGCCACTGCCTCCCATGAGATGAGCGCCACCGCCCAGGACGTCGCCCGCAGCGCTGCCCAGGCGGCCCAGGCCGCACGCGATGCCGACCAGGCGACCCGCGAAGGCCTGACGGTGATCGACCGCACCACCACCAATATCGGGCACCTGGCGGCAGACATGAGCACCGCCATGACCCAGGTCGAAGGCCTGGCCGCCAACAGCGAGAAAATCGGCTCGGTGCTGGAAGTGATTCGCGGCATTGCCGAGCAGACCAACCTGCTGGCGCTCAACGCCGCCATCGAAGCCGCCCGCGCCGGTGAGGCCGGCCGCGGGTTTGCCGTGGTCGCCGATGAAGTGCGCAACCTCGCACGCCGCACCCAGGAATCGGTGGAAGAAACCCGCCTGGTCATCGAGCAATTGCAGAGCGGCACCACCGATGTGGTCGGGGCCATGGGCAACAGCTATCGCCAGGCCCAGGGCAGCGTCGAACAAGTCGGCGAGGCCGTCACCGCCCTGCGCCAGATTGGCGAGGCGGTCACGGTGATCAGCGACATGAACCTGCAGATCGCCAGCGCCGCCGAAGAGCAAAGCGCGGTGGCCGAGGAGATCAACAGCAACGTGGCGACGATCCGCGATGTGACCGAGTCGCTGTCCGAGCAGGCCAATGAATCCGCGCGCGTCAGCCAGGCACTGAACAGCCTGGCGAACCAGCAGCAGGGGTTGATGGATCAATTCCGGGTCTGAAGGTTGAGGTAGATCCGCTGTGGGGTATGACTCGGGGTCCCGGGTGAATGAAGATCAAAGGTAGGAGCTGGCTTGCCTGCGAAAGCGGTGGGTCAGCCACCGAATCCATCCACTGACACACCGCCTTCGCGAGCAAGCCCGCTCCCACAGGGGATCCTGATATGGCTCGGGTATGCGGGTGTACGCAGATCAAATGTGGGAGCTGGCTTGCCTGCGAAAGCGGTGGGTCAGCCACCGAATGCATCAACTGACACACCGCCTTCGCGGGCAAGCCCGCTCCCACAGGGGGATCCGGGTATGGCTTGGGCTCCCGGGTGTACGCAGATCAAATGTGGGAGCTGGCTTGCCTGCGAAAGCGGTGGGTCAGCCACCGAATGCATCAACTGACACACCGCCTTCGCGGGCAAGCCCGCTCCCACAGGGGATCGTGGTATGGCTCGGGGATCCGGGTGTATGGAGATCAAATGTGGGAGCTGGCTTGCCTGCGAAAGCGGTGGATCAGCCACCGAATACATCCACTGACACACCGCCTTCGCGAGCAAGCCCGCTCCCACAGGAGGATCCGGGTATGCCTCAGCCCTGGCGTCTGGGCAGTTCGATCAGCGCCTTGAGCCCGCCAAGCTCGGACTCCTGCAGTTGCAACACCCCACCCCACACCTCGACGATATCGCGCACGATCCCCAGCCCCAGGCCGTGGCCGTCAATCTGCTCATCCAGGCGCGCGCCACGACTGAACACCTGGTCACGCTGGGTTTCCGGAATGCCGGGGCCGTCATCCTCGACCGCCAGCAGGTAACCCTGCGGAGTCTCACTGATGCTCAGCCGCACTTCGGCATCCGCCCATTTGCAGGCGTTGTCCAGCAAATTGCCGAGCAGTTCGAGCAGGTCCTCACGGTCCCAGGGCAAATGCAGGCCTGGGGCCACCTGGTAGCTGAGGTCCAGGTGCTCGCCGTGGATCATGTTGAGGGTGGCGAGCAGGCCGGGCAGTTCTTTTTCACAGTCGAACAACGCACCGGGCAGGGTTTCACCGGCCAGGCGCGCGCGATTGAGTTCACGATTCAGACGTTGCTGCACCTGCTCCAACTGGTCACGCAGCAGCTTGCCCAGTTCGGGATGATCCTTGAGCGCCTCGCTTGAAGCGGCACTCAACAGCACCGCCAACGGGGTTTTCAGGGCGTGCCCAAGGTTGCCAAGGGCGTTGCGCGAACGCTTGAGGCTGTCTTCGGTATGCGCCAGCAGGTGGTTGATCTGTGCCACCAGGGGCTCCAGCTCCAGCGGCACCTGGGTGTCGAGCTGCGAACGCTGGCCCTGCTGCAATTGCGCGATCTGGTTGCGCGCGGTTTCCAGCGGGCGCAAGGCGCGGCGTACGGTGACACGTTGCAGGATCAACACCAGCAGCAACGCCGCCAGCCCGAGTACCAGGCCGATCTGACGCATCAGGCGAAAGCTTTCGCGCACCGGCGTGTAGTCCTGGGCCACGCTGATGGAAATCGGCTGGCCAAAGCGCTTGTAGTCCGAACGCAGCACCAGCAGTTGCTGGCCTTCCGGCCCCAGTTGCAGATTGCCCTTGAGTCCGGCCTCGGGCAGTTGAGGCAGTTCCTGGTCCCACAACGAACGCGAGCGCCAGTGGACATCGGCAAAGTCGATCCGAAAGTAATGCCCGGAAAACGGCCGTTGGTAAGCCGGCGACAGGCGCTGTTCATCCAGCTGCACGCCGTTGGGCCCACGCACCAGCGCCACCAGCAGGTTCTCGGCGTCGTTGCGCAGGCCCGCTTCCAGGTAGCGCTGCAAGCCGGCTTCGAACAACCACAGGCTGGTCTGCGCCAGCACTACGCCGACGATCACCATCACGCTGATCAAGCCCAGGCTCAGGCGTCGCTGGATAGACTTCATGCAGGGCTGGCGCCAAATCGATAACCCTGGCCACGCCGGGTTTCAATTACGCTGCGCCCCAATTTGCGGCGCAGGTGGTTGACGTGCACTTCCAGCACGTTGGAGTCGCGCTCGGTTTCGCCGTCATACAAGTGCTCGGCCAGGTGGCTTTTCGAGAGGATCTGTTCGGGGTGCAGCATGAAGTAGCGCAACAAGCGGAATTCGGCGGCGGTCAGCTGGATCTCGTCGCCATCGCGCAGCACGCATTGACGGCCTTCATCCAGATGCAGGCCGGCAGCTTGCAAGGTCGGTTGGTTAGCCTGCCCATGGGAACGGCGCAACAGTGCCTGGATGCGCAGGTGCAACTCTTCGGGGTGAAAAGGTTTGCTCAGGTAATCGTCGGCGCCGGCCTTGAGCCCTTCGATACGCTCGGCCCAGGAATCACGGGCGGTGAGAATCAACACCGGGGTAGCCAGCGCGGCGGCACGCCATTGCGCCAGTACTTCAAGCCCGGGCAGCCCCGGCAGGCCGAGGTCGAGGATGATCAAGTCATAGGGTTCGCTGCGGCCCTGATAGGCGGCGTCGCGGCCATCGGCCAGCCAATCGACGGCATAGCCCTGGCGCTGCAGGCCGGCGAGCAGTTCATCGGCCAGGGGTACGTTGTCTTCCACCAGGAGCAGGCGCATCAGTCTTCCTCGTCTTTGATCAGCACACCGGTACTTGCGTCCAGCTTGATCTCGCGTACCACCCCTTCGGTGGTCACCAGTTCGACTTCATAGGCATATTTGCCATGCTTTTTCTCCAGCTCAGCCTCCAGCAGCCGCGAGCCGGGGTAGCGCGCCATGGCCTGCTGCAACAGTTGCTCCAGCGGCAGGATCACGCCCTGCTGGCGCAGCGCCAGGGCTTCATCCTGATTGAGGTCGCGGGCCGCCAGGCTCGAGCAGAAAACCATGAGCACCAACGCCACTCGACTGCCGGCGGGTAAATTTACCTTCATTACGTATCCTGATGATTCTTGAGAACCTGCCCGGTGAGCGCGTCCAATTCAATATCCCATTCAATGCCGTCGGCATCTTTGAGTTCGACCTCGTAGACATACTTGCCGTAGGCCTCGTCCAGATCGGTGTCCAGCAGCGTCGAGCCGGGGTGCAGGGCCAGGGCCGTGGCGTCGAGTTGATCGAAAGCGACAATTGTAACAGTGGCGGGCACGGTCAGTGATTTGTCCGGGTCCACGGCTCCGGCCCGGCTCGCCGTGATGGCGATGATAACGGCGGCGGCCAGAGCTGTGAGGCGCTTCATGAGGAGTCTCCGTTACACGATGTTTTTCCTACGCCGGTAACGGTACCTGCTGCAACTTAACTGAAACTGAATTGCCACCATGGCAATTTCGCCGGACTGCGTTTTTCCCACATCGGCTGAGATTTCCTATAATGCCCTGCTTGCTTCAACAGAGACCGGTATGACAGCCATCCACATCAAATTCCCCGCCCTGACGCTCAAGGCCGGCACCCGCGCCTTTTCGCGCATTCGTGAACGGGGCCTGGCGCCTGCGGATGTGGGCATTCTCCCCGGTGCGGCCGGCGGGCCCAAGGCACTCGGAATCCAGGGCCTGGACCTGGCGCTGTTCGGCGACTGGCTGCCACGCGCGCCTCGCGAGCGCGCGCTGATCGGCGCGTCGATTGGTTCCTGGCGGTTTGCCAGTGCCTGCCTGCCCGACCCGGTGCAAGGCCTGCTGGACCTTGGCCGCCTCTATAACGAACAGCGCTTTGCCAAGGGCGTGACCATGGCCGAGGTCAGCCGCAGTTGCCAGCGCATGCTCGACGACCTGCTGGCCGGCCGCGACGCGCGGGTGCTGGACAACCCCGACTATCGCCTGAACATCATGGTGGTCAAGAGCCATGGCCTGCTCGCCGATGACCATCGCGGACGGCTGGGCCTGGGCCTGTCGTCGGTGATTGCCGACAATCTGCGCGGGCGGGCGCGGCTGGCGCGGCACTTCGAGCGGCTGATCATCCACGACCCACGCCAGGCGCCGCCGGTGCATGCGTTGAAGGATTTCCCGTCGCGCTTCGTCAACCTGGAACTCGGCAACCTGCGCCAGGCGCTGCTGGCGTCGGGCTCGATCCCCATGGTCATGCAAGGCGTGCGCGACCTGCCCGGCGCGGGTGCCGGCACTTTCCGCGACGGCGGCCTGCTGGACTACCACCTCGACCTGCCCTACCACGGCGACGACATTGTGCTGTACCCGCACTTCACCGACCGGGTCATCCCCGGCTGGTTCGACAAGGGCCTGCCGTGGCGGCGCAGCAATCAACAAGGCTTGCAGGATGTGTTGCTGCTGGCGCCGTCCCGGGATTACCTGGCACGCCTGCCCCACGGCAAACTGCCGGACCGCAGCGACTTCAAGCGTTTCATGGGCGACGACCCGAGCCGCAACAAATACTGGCAAACCGCAATGAGCGAGAGCCGGCGGCTCGGCGATGAGTTTCTGCGCTTGGCCGATAACGGCGAGCTGGGCGAACACCTGCAGCCACTTTGACCCAGCGGTATGCGCGGCGGCGAATCAAACTGTTAAACTCGCCGCCTGCCAGATACTGACCGAGCTGAAAATACTGTGGAAATCTTCAAAGAGTTTACCTTCGAGTCCGCCCACCGCCTGCCCCACGTACCCGAAGGCCACAAATGCGGGCGCCTGCACGGGCATTCGTTCAAGGTGGCGATCCACCTGAGCGGCGACCTGGATCCGCATACCGGCTGGATTCGCGACTTCTCGGAGATCAAGGCGATTTTCAAGCCGCTCTACGAACGCCTCGACCACAACTACCTCAACGACATCCCCGGCCTGGAAAACCCGACCAGCGAAGTGTTGGCAAAGTGGATCTGGAATGAGCTCAAACCCCTGCTGCCGGAACTCAGTGCGATCCGCATCCATGAAACCTGCACCAGCGGCTGCATCTATCGCGGCGAGTAAGCCGGCGAGATGAAAAAACCACCCTGGCGGTGGTTTTTTTATGCCCTGCTCCCTTACAGTCGTGGCTCCAGCCGACCAGGAGCACGCCGCAATGCTGCGCCCCGCCACGCCCCATGATGTTGCCGCCATTGAAGCCATCGTCGAGGCGGCCTATTCACCGTACATCGAGCGTATCGGCCGCAAACCCGGGCCGATGCTTGAAGACTACGGCCGGCGAGTCGAGGGCGGCGGTGTGCATGTGCTGGACAACGACGGGCAGATCCAGGGTTTTATCATCCTGCAAGACACCGACAGCGCCCTGCTGCTGGATAACCTGGCGGTCGCCCCGCAGGCCCAGGGCCTTGGTCTTGGCCGCGTATTGATGGACTTCGCCGAACGCCAGGCCATCGACGCGGGTTACAGCGCCATACGCCTCTACACCAATGAAGCCATGACCGAGAACCTTGCGCTGTACACCCGCCGGGGTTACGTGGAAACCCACCGGGCCGAGGAACAGGGCATGCGCCGGGTGTACATGGCCAAGCCCCTTTAGGAGACAGGCATGGAAAACACCTGGCTGGCCCAAGCCAAACGCCTGCAGGCGCTGGCCTCCACGGGCCTGCATTTTTGCACCGATGATTTCGAACGCGAGCGCCTGGAGGAAATCGCCGAGATTGCCCACAGCATGTTGGCGCAACTCGGAAACGTGCCGCTGGAGCGCATCACCGGCTTGGTCTCGGATTTTGCCCAGCGCTATTCCACGCCGATGATCGACGTACGCGGCGCGGTCATCGAGGGCGACCGGATTCTGCTGGTGCGCGAACTGACCGATGGCTGCTGGGCGCTGCCGGGCGGTTATGCCGATATCGGCTTGTCGGCAGCGGAAAACATCATCAAGGAAATCCGCGAGGAAGCCGGCTTGAGCGTTACCGCGCGGGCACTGTACAGCGTCACCCACAAGGCCAAGGGTTTGTATCGGCCGGATGTGCGCGACTTCTACAAGCTGTATTTCCTGTGTGAGCGGGTGGACCAAGCGGCGCCAATGGCCGGGTTCGAGACCACCGACGTGGGCTTTTTCGCCCTGGATGATCTGCCGCCGCTGTCCCGGGGGCGCACCATCGAGAGTGATCTGGCGGCGGCATTTGCCTTTCATCGCGGCGAAACCACCCACACGCTGTTCGACTGATCCACTTTGTATCACGGCTGCACCGCTTTCGTGCCTGACTGGGCACAGCGAACACCCTCGCCCGCGTTTCCTGCCTGTTTGGCTATAAATACTGTGCATGCTGCACAGTGCAGACCGTGCGCCTGTCACTGGGAGTGATTTGGCACGCGCGGTGCAATACGCCTGCGTCACTCATTCAGGGAGTACCGACATGACGCAGCAAGAACCGGGCAACGACTACCCCTTAAGCGAAGTCCCCATGCATGCGCGCAAAGGCCTGGCGTCTACCGCCATGGTGCTGCTGGGCTTCACCTTTTTTACCGCGACCATGTTCGCCGGCGGCAAGCTGGGGGTCGCGTTCAGCTTCACCGATATGCTCGGCGTGGTGGCGCTGGGTAACCTGCTGCTGGGTATTTACGCCGCAGGCCTGGGTTACATCGCGTTCAAGAGCGGGTTGAACTCCGTGTTGATGGGGCGCTTCTGCTTTGGCGAAGTGGGCAGCAAACTCAGCGACTTGATCCTCGGTTTCACTCAGATTGGCTGGTATGCCTGGGGCACCGCCACCGCCGCCGTGGTGCTTGGCAAGTATTTCGAACTGAGCCAGGGCAGTGTGCTGGCATTGATGGTGCTGTTCGGCCTGGTGTTTTGTGCCACCGCCTACGTGGGTTATCGCGGGTTGGAGATTCTTTCCTACATCGCGGTACCGGCCATGGGCATCCTGCTGTTTCTGTCGATGTGGGTGGCCACGGTAAAAGTCGGCGGGTTGGACGGACTGCTGGCGGTGGTACCGACAGCTGAGCTGGACCTGTCCACCGCGATCACGCTGGTATTCGGCACTTTTGTCAGCGGCGCGACGCAGGCGACCAATTGGACGCGGTTCTCGCGCTCGGCCCGGGTCGCGGTGCTGGCCAGCCTGATCGGCTTCTTCGTCGGCAATGGCTTGATGGTGCTGATCGGCGCCTATGGCGCGATCGTCTACCAACAGCCCGACGTGGTGGAAGTGTTGCTGCTGCAAGGCTTCGCCATGGCAGCAATGGCCATGCTGTTGCTGAATATCTGGAGCACCCAGGACAACACCATCTACAACTTCGCCGTGGCCGGCTGCAATCTGTTGCGCACCAAACGCCGCAAGACCGTGACCCTCGCGGGAGCAGTGATCGGCACCCTGCTGGCGCTGCTGGGCATGTACGACATGCTGGTGCCCTACCTGATTCTGCTGGGCACCGTGATTCCACCGATCGGCGGGGTCATCATGGCGGACTTCTTCTACCGCTGGCGCGGCCACTACCCGCGCCTGGCGGATGCACGCCTGCCGGCTTTCAATTGGCCGGGGCTGGCCGCGTATGCGGTGGGCACCGTGCTGGCGTTCAATTCGCCGTGGGTCGCGCCGTTGGTGGGCATCGTGGCCGCATCGCTGACTTACATGCTGCTGACCTCCGTGCTGCGCGCTCGCGCACCGCTGGCTGATGCCCCGGCATGAGCCTGACGATTGCCGATGTACTGGCCTTGCCGGGTCTTGCGTCCATGCGTCTGCGCGCCGCAGAGGCAGGCCTGGACAACGTCGTACGCTGGCCGTATGTGGCGGAAAACAGCGGGATCGCCGAGTGGGTGCTGGGCGGTGAGCTGGTGTTCGTCACCGGTATCAATCACCCTCGGGATGAAGCCAACTTGCTGCAACTGCTGGATGAAGCCTGTCAGCGGCAGGTGGCCGGCTTGGTGATCCTGACGGGGCCGGCGTATATCCAGGCGATACCCCAGCGCTTACTCGACGCCGCCGAGGCCGCCGGTATGCCGCTGATCGAGCAGCCCTACTCGCTGAAGATGGTGCTGGTCACCCAGGCGATCGGTTCGGCGTTGATTCAATCCGAACAATTGGGCCGCTCGCGCCACGATGTACTCGAGCGTTTGCTGACCGGCGATTACCAATCCCTGGATCTATTGCTGCACCGCGCCGTGCAATTGGGCATGTCGCTGGCCGGGCACTGGCAGGTGGCCCAACTGCAGCTCGAAGGCAGCGAGTTGCTGTTTGCCCAGGACGACGCGGCGCAGGTGGAGGCCCAGTTGGCCCGGCAGCACGACGCCATCAGTCGACGCTTGCGCCAGCTGTCGCCGGTGTTACCGGTACTCGGCCGCGCCGGACAATGGACGCTGCTGCTGCCGGCCGCGGATGCCGTCGCCGCCTTGGCCAATCGCCAGCAACTGGTCAATTGGCTGAACCCGCTGAACCTGCGCCTGGCGCCGCTGAAAGTGTTTGTCGGCTTGAGCGCTGCCGCGCACCCACCTGCTCGCCTGGCCCAGGCTCACGATGAGGCGCGCCAGGCGTTGACGGCGGCACGCCGGTTCAGCGAACGCGCCGGGCTCTGCGTGTATGACGAACTGGGGGTGCTCAAGCTGCTCAGCGGTGTGCGTGATCGCGCGCTGCTCGATCAGTTCCTGAATGAACGCCTGGGCCCGCTGCTGCGCCACGACCTGCACCATGGCCCCAGCTTGATGCCGACCCTGGAGGCCTGGTTTCATGAGAATGGTAACCTTGTGGCCGCGGCCCAGCGCCTGGCCGTGCACCGCAATACCCTGACACACCGCGTCCAGCGAATCGAAGCCCTGTGTGGCCTGACGCTGGAGAATGCCTACGACCGCCTGGACATCGGTATTGCCCTGATGATCTGGCGGCTGTCTGCCTGATTGTTGTTATCCAAGAGGAACTTGCCCATGCACATCATCAACGCCCGCCTGCGCAACCGTGAAGGCCTGCATGATCTGCACCTGGAACACGGCCGGATCGCCAGTATCACCGCACAAACCAGCGTGCCCGCAGTGGGCGTCGACGACCTCGACGCCGGCGGCAACCTGGTGATCCCGCCCTTTGTCGAACCGCACATTCACCTCGATGCCACCCTGACCGCTGGCGAGCCGCGCTGGAACATGAGCGGCACCCTGTTCGAGGGCATCGAATGCTGGGGTGAGCGCAAAGCCACCATCACCCAGGAAGACACCAAGACTCGCGCCAAAAAGACCATTCAGGCCCTGGCCGCCCACGGTATCCAGCACGTGCGTACGCACGTCGACGTCACCGACCCGGATCTCACCGCGCTCAAGGCCATGCTCGAAGTGCGCGAAGAAAGCACGCACCTGATCGACCTGCAGATCGTCGCCTTTCCCCAGGAAGGCATCGAGTCGTTTCGCAATGGCCGCGAGCTGATGGAAGAAGCCATTCGCCTCGGCGCCGACGTGATCGGCGGTATCCCGCACTTTGAATACACCCGCGACCAGGGTGTGAGCTCGGTGAAGTTCCTGATGGACCTGGCCGAACGCACCGGTTGCCTGGTGGATGTGCACTGCGACGAAACCGACGACCCGCACTCGCGCTTTCTCGAGGTGCTGGCCGAAGAAGCCCGCAGCCGCGACATGGGCGCCCGCGTCACCGCCAGTCACACCACGGCCATGGGCTCCTACGACAACGCCTACTGCGCCAAACTTTTCCGCCTGCTGGGGCACTCGGGCATCAGCTTCGTCTCCTGCCCCACCGAGAGCATCCATCTGCAAGGCCGCTTCGACACCTTCCCGAAACGCCGTGGCGTGACCCGGGTCAACGAGCTGCTGGAAGCCGGCATGAACGTGTGTTTCGGCCAGGACTCCATCGTCGATCCGTGGTACCCGCTGGGCAACGGCAATATCCTGCGCGTGCTGGAAGCCGGGCTGCATATCTGCCATATGCTCGGCTACCGCAACCTGCAGAGCGCACTCGACCTGGTGACCGACAACAGCGCCAAAGCCATGGCCCTGGGTGACCGTTACGGCCTTGAAGCGGGGCGCCCGGCCAACCTGTTGATCCTCTCGGCCAACAGCGACTACGAAGTCATTCGCAGCCAGGGCCTGCCGCTGTACTCGATTCGCAATGGCCAAGTGTTGATGAAACGTCAGCCCGCCCAGGTGGAGTTTATGTAAAGGCCCGGCTCAAACGATGGCGTCGATATCCAGCGGCTGCGCCCTGCCCCACTCAGTTTGCGTGGGAGCAGGGATGCTCGCGACTTGCGGCAGCGCGTGGTTTTCACGGTGGCTGAACCAACGCTTGAGGCTGGGTTGCAAGTGGGCGGCCTGGGCCTGACTGCCGTAGACATCGCGCGCTTCCAGGCGTCGCCAGCGCAGGGTTTCGAGGCGCTCGCGGCTGGTGTGCAAACGGTCGATCTCGGCGTTCAACGGCTCGTGGTGCTCATAGGCACGGTCGTTGATCGGCTGGCGACGGGCGAGCTCGCGGCGTTTATCGCGCAGTTGCTGACGCATGGTCTCCAGCGCATGGTCGAGCCATTCGAACTCCCGCGCGGTCACCAGCGGGCTATTGCTGTCCACGGCTTGCTGCCAGCGGCGCAACGTCGCCCAGGCGGCAGGAATGTAGCTTGCGGTCATGAAGTGCTGACTGGCCTGGAACAGCTGTTTTAACAGGTTGTCACGATCAGGCATGTCGCCATGAAGTTGCAGCGCACGATTGCAGCCGGCTTCCTGGATCGACTCGCAACCCGGCTTCCACAACACGGAAGAGTGCGTGCCATCCGGCAGCACGATCGGCATGAAGTGTTGCTGCTCACCATGGTGCTGGTAGGGGTTACCGCCAAAACGCACCAGGCCAGCCGCAAACAGCAGCCCGCCCGGTGTAGGCAGGCTGAATAGCGTGATGGCGCCGGGAACCCAGAGTTTTGCGGTGGTGTTCATCCACGGTGCCGGGACGCTGGGCACCGGGTCGTTGTGGTTGACGATACGGTGGTGGACGAGGGTCGAAGCGCCGTGGGTGAACTCGGCATCCGCGGCACGGGGGGCGCCGTAAGTGTAGAGAAGGATGTTGTAGGTACGATCGGGAGTACGGCGCAGCCCTTCTGCCAGCAGCAGCGCTATTGCACCTCCAAGGCTATGGCCGCAAATGATCACGCGTTGCCCGATGTGAAATTGGCCGAGGTAATGCAGCACGAAATCACGCATGGCCCGATAAGCCTGATAAAAACCTTCATGGGCCTTGCCGACACCATCGGCGAACGCCACCTGATGGGCGTTCGCATCCCGCAGCACGTCTGCATTGCTGACGGTGCCTCGCACGGAAATCAGGATCACCTCCTCGTGGTGAGTGATGAACGCCTGGGTGTCGGTGCCGAATTTTTCATCATCGAAAAAGTGTAGGCGCGCGGGGTGCTCCTGCTCGTCCCCAAGCGACGGACGATTTTGTGGGTACAACTCAGGATCAAAAGGCAGGATCTCGAATCGCCGGGAGTAAGGTACGTCCTCATAGAGCGGATAAAAGCGCTGCGGGTGGTCCGGGTCGATCCGCCAGGCTTCCTGGTAGCCCGCCAACTGCTCGGCGAATAGATTTCCGACACTGGGATCGAGTGGAAAATGGACCTCATCCACGGGATGATTCGGCGGCGCCTGACCGAAATCGCAATAACTCAACGCCGCGAACAAGGCCAATTGATACAGGTTCAGGGCACAGAATTCGTCTTGCGTGGACAGGATCGGGCGCAAGGCTCGCAACGGGCGCACTTCGAGGACAGTGTGCCTGTCGGGGAACAGCACGACTCCCGCGAAGCTCGGCTGGGGTGGGCCGAAGCCCAGGTCGGCCATCATTTTCAGTGCGTGACGCTTGGGGCGGTGGGGCGTGGGTGTCACCGGGGGAAGATGCGCGATATGCCGAACCAGATCGCTGACTTCTACCTGATAAAATTGATCTGCTTTATTCCCGGCAGGGTGACGCTCGGTTGGGCGGCCATTCGTGCTTGAGAAGCGTGTTTGTTCAGCGCGGATCTGCAAGTCAGTGATGGGTAATGGGTAGGTTTTACGCTGCTGCAATGTCGAATAATAGCCAACTCGCGTTTCGGATGACGCATCAAAAACCAACACGACGGGTCCTTTACAAAGCCCCTCTAACTTAGCAAAACCCCGTTCGGTCAAACGCCCTTTGTAACATCCCCCGGCACTGTCAAAAACCTCATACCTGAGTCCTCCGTAGGGCTTTCCATCCCCTGACTCATCCACCAGACAGAAGCTCAGCCAAGCGCCACTCAGTGCGCAAACGGGCATTTTTTCATTGAAAAAAGAGTGCTTCGATCGTTCTATCACCATGACTGGATATCCTTATTCAGTACAAGTTGGATATAGCTCGCAAATTCGCCCATCGGGCATTTTTATGGGTTTGAAGTCGACGGTATTGCCGTTGCAGAAAGCGTACAGGTCCTCAAAATTGTCTCCCAGGCAGCGTTTCCATCCATTAGGAAAGCGAACCCAATTGTCGCCCATGTAAGGCAGTTCCTCGGCGGCCAGGCCTATCTTTACCCGTACCTTTTTCCCTGCCAGCTCACCTCGTACCAAACCACCGCCCGTGCGGGATTTATCCGGTGGATCGACTGCACTCAAAGAGTCGCATTTAAGAACCTTGATAATCGCGTGCTGTGGCCCTGCCGTTCGAAACAACCATTGGCATTGCCCGGACAGCTCCTGGACGCCCGATTCCGGCATCCCCGGCCTATCCCTCTCCGAGTGATCGCGGATGGAAATGCCGCCAAAAGCCCCGCCGACATCCGTACTGCGCTTCCCCCACTTCGCATTGAAATCAAACGCCACATTGCGCAATACCAGTGGGCAACCGTCGACCGTTTCAGTAAGGGGAAGCTGGTAGCTCACACGACTGGCCACGGGCGTGAACTCGGTAAAGAACACCTTTCTCTCCGGCCTCTTGCCTCGACGCCGTGGCAAGGTGCAGAGCTCTCCCGTGGCAGGCCTATAGTTGGCGGCCGTTTTAAGTTCAAATTCCGCCGGTAAGTCCACCTCCAGCGTGAAACTGTCTACCGGCCTCGCCGTACACCCCCAAAGCCCCATCACACAGAGCGCCAGCCCTGCCCTGCAGATTTGCCTAAACATCCTGCTGCTCCATCAAACGCCACTGATTCACCATGCGGTCAAAGTGCTCGACGGGCGTTTCACCCACCCTTGGCGACCATTGGAAGACGCTGCTACGAATGGTTTCTGCCAAGCGCCTCACGACGAGAAATTCCAGCTGTTGCGGCCTGTCCCACTGCCATGCGCGTGCTTGCTCAAGCACTTGGCTCAACCAGTCTTTCGGGTGGTGGAATTCCACCAATGCCGCCAGGTCTTCACTGTGTTCAGCCAACAGGTAGCGCAGGATATTGGCGTGGAGGATGGCCCTGATGTTTGGATTTGGCGTGTTCAGCCACGGGGCTGGATCGGGTACCGGGTAGTCACCGGGGGCTGGATTGTCGCGGCAGCGCCAGCCGCCTTCGTGCCAGTAGCACAGGCTGATCAGTGGGCCGAGGAATGCCGGCCAGTCCTCCGCCGGCAAATGGTCCAGTGCGCGTGCCAGCGTGCGGTTGTCGTGAAAGCGATACAACGCCTGGGCGCCCTTCGGTCCGATCAACAGGCGCTCGCGCCAATGGGCTGTCACGCACACCAAGTCCTCGTCCGGCAAGCTGCCCAGCCAACCCCAGTTCGTTTCAGGTGTTTGTAGAAGGTTGAGTAAGGCGGGCTCGTCCATGTGCTCCAGCAGCATGATCACCGGACCTGTCTGCGCCAATTGCGCCACGGTGGTCTCGGCGTAGACGCGGCGATACTGCAACAGGCTGCGCACTGACAGCAGGGGTTGATGCGCCGTGTGGTCGCCCTCGAGAATCAGGCACAGCCGGCGTCCGGCCTGCTGCTGTTCGGCGATCCATTGGCCTGGCATGCTCGACATCAAGCGGCCCTCCCCGGAACATCACCCAGGCTTTCACGACAACATTCGCAGACGGGGCAGAAATCGGCCCCCAACTGGCGCGCCAGGGCCATGATCGCGCCCTGCTCCGCACTGGCGTTCGGCGCGTCCACGTGCTCTCCAGAAGCCGCCAACTGAATCGCGGACGGCGAGCCGCCAAGGGTGATCGGACGACTGCTGAAAATGCCGCCCGCCTGAATCACCAGGTGTTCCCCACCTGCCTGGAAGCTCAGCTGAGCGCCGGCCTGGATAACCAGACTTGCCCCCGCCTTCAGCTGCAGTTGTTGCCCAGCTTCGATCACCACGGTCCGGCCAATGTGAGTGCGGCTATCGCCCTGCACCTCCAGGTGATCGCTCGCCTTGAGGACAACCTTGCGATCACCGGTAACGTGACGATGCTCCTCGTTTTCCAAGTGAGTGGTGCTTAAGCCCCGGATGATTTCATGTCGCTCCCCCACCACCTCCAGACGGCTGTCATGGCCAACCTGCTGCTCCAGGTCGCGCTGGGCCCGCAGGTAGATAAGTTCTTCGCCACGCCGGTCTTCGAGGTACAGCTCGTTGGAGCCTGAATCGCCGACGACGCTGCGGCTGCGCAGCACACTGCGGGTCTTGTGCTGCGGCAATGGATAGGCCGGCCTGTTCGCCGCATTCGGCAGGCAACCGCTGATCAAGGGCTGGTCCGGGTCACCTTCAAGAAACGTCACCAGCACTTCCATGCCGACTCGCGGGATCATCATGGCGCCAAATCCGTCACCGGCCCAACTGGACGCTACCCTGACCCAGCAACTGCTCTTGTCATCGTCCTTGTCCAGCCGGTCCCAATGAAAGCGTACTTTCACCCGGCCATACATGTCGCAATGGACCTCTTCACCGGCAGGCCCGGTGACAGTTGCCGTCTGGCTGCCGTTAAGGAGCGGTTTGGAATGGTTGAGGGGCGGCCGGTGCACCGCTCGCCAAGGTGTCGCGGTGAAGCGATTGCGGTAGCCCGTAAATTGCTCAGCCTCTGAGGTCGCCTCCTCCAGAACCTGCGGTTGACGCCCCTCGTGGCGTACCGACGTGATCAGCCACAGATCATTGCACGCGGGGTCGGGATGATCGCGCAGCTCGAGGAAATGCCCACTGCGCAACGCCGGTTGATCACTCTTGCCGAGCACCCGATGGCGGTCGCGTTGATGACGCTCCAACGCCCGACGCGCCAATCGTCGGCCGTGGGCATACCCGGTAAACCCCGCCGGGTAGCGATAGTCCTCGAGGGGATGCGCCGAGGCTGGTCCCGCGTACTCCTGCAGGCGCAGTGCAGGGTGTTCGAAGTCGCGATCGCGGCGCACGGTTTTCTGACTGCGTGTGGCCAGGCGCCTATCGAAACGCTGGATAACCTGCGCCTCGGCCTGTGGCCCGCCGGCCGCGCTGTAGCGCTGCGCGGGCAAGCGGCGAAATACCGTCTGGTCATCGCCGAATACCAGGAGGTGAGCACCGGCGCTGTGGCGAAAATGATAGTGAATGCCCTCCTCCTCACACAGTCGCTGGATGAAGTGCAGGTCGCTTTCCGCGTATTGCACACAGAACGTGCGTGGCGGATACACCACGGGGCCCAGCTCGAACAGGTAGGCGTCCGCCAGGATGCCGTGGTGTTCGAGAACGGCTGCAATGATCTGCGGCACGCTGCGGTGCTGGAAAATTCGCTGGTCGAACCGATGGGCGAGATTGGCCAGGCGCGGTGCGAGGGTCAGGTGATAGCGGGTGAGCCGTCGACCCGGATCATCCCGGCCAATGGCATAGACCTGCCCGTGCAAGCCTGCGCTCTCCTGTGCGAAATCCAGATAGGCAGGCTGCTGAAGCAGCCCCTCCAGGTCGACCGAAGGATTTTCACTGATCAACTCCACATGGATGAAAAACGGCTGATCCAGGACTTCAGTGCCTTTAAACGCCAGCACCTGGAAGTCGGTATTCATACCTGAAAGAATCAATTTGAAACGTGATTCGACAAACGCCTCGACCATCCGCTGTTACCCGCCATCCACTCATGCGCTGAAAGACTTTCTCTCTTCAAAAGGCCGAATGATCGCCGAGAAAAAGTGCCTGAACGCCTTGAAGCTTAGCGATTTCGGGGGAGTGACAGGCCATGCAAAAACAAAAAAGAAGTTTCGCACAATGAATCTGGAAGTATCTTTTACAAGATAAAAACATGAGCCAAATAGCCACTTCTTAATATCAAGAAATGCCCTACAACAACTTAACCTGCATAACTAAACAATAAAGAAACGCCCGACACCTCATGCATATGTCGGGCGTTTGAAAACCTTACGTCTGCACGCGGGCCGTCCCGAAGAGGCTAACGCTCAGCAACGTTTCAGCCTTAGCCTGCAAACGCACTGGCGCGGTGCCACCCGGCATCACCACCGTGACATCACCACTCCCGACCCACCCCGCACGCCACGCCGCACATGCGACCGCGCTCGCGCTGGTCCCGGAGGACGCGGTAGGTCCTTCGCCCCGCTCGAATACCCGTGCGACAAGCCGATTGGCGGATTCGCGTACAACCCATTGCAAGTTGACCCCGGCCGCACACGGCTGCCCGCCTCCCGCAGGGGGCGCGAAGGCAATCGCCTTCAGCGCCTGGAACAACCCTGGCTGTTGCATCTGCAGATTGTCCGGCAAGCCCGACGCCTGCTCGACCAGGGTCACACAATGGGGATTGCCCACCCGCACAAACTGACTGCGTGCCCACTGCGCATTGAGTGCCGACAACTCGCTCACGTGGCTCATTTCAGCGCCATTTAACAAGGTCGATTCAACCCCCTGCGCGCCCACGGCCGATGGCCCGAACTCGGGCAGCCCCAACGCCAGCCAGAACCCGGCCTTCTGCTCATGGACTGCAGGTTCGATCCGGGTCGCGGTGGGCGTCGGCACATCCGATTTATCGTGATGCACGCGCAACTCACAGGCTTGCGTCATCAAGCCCTGATCCGTGAGCGCCTGGGCAAAGATCGTCAAGCCGTTGCCACTGCGCTCGGCCAGCGAGCCATCGGTGTTGACGATCAACAGATCAAATGGCGGGTCAGCCTGAAACGGCCCGACCAGCAGCCCATCGCAACGGTGGGCCTTGGCGTGCGCAGGTTTGGCACTCGCCCCCCAGCCACACTCGGATGCGATAGCGGCCGCCGTCCACCCCTTGCGCGCAGCCGCTGCCTGGGCCGCACTGTCGGGTACATCCATGCCTCGAGTGCGCAAAAAGGCCGGGCTGACGACTGCATAAATGTTGCCGCGTGCGTCGTAGAACAGCGTCATAGCGCTGCGTGCCTGAGAATGTTCATCGGTTTATCCGTCTGGTTGCCTGCTTACACACTCGGCAGCGTATTACAGAACCTGACGTTTGTGGGAGACGGCCTGGAAGGTGGTAATCCACCGCAAGAGGCCCGGGGTTCACCAGTTCCCGCAGGGATTACACACCTTCAAGACCGTCTCCTACGCACTCGATAATCCCTGTGTGGTCGCCCACCTTGATTGCGTTCCGCGACTGTAAAAATAAAATTCACAACCGCCCATCCCAAGGGAACCCGGCTCGCTCCTCAAGGCCTGATGTGCAACGATGTCACGCCGGACATCGTTCGTTGAACGCAAAACCAAGGATTTTTCATGACTGCCATCCCCACCTCAGCGCCCGTGGTTCCCGGGCGACTGGAGCAAATGTCGACCCGTATCGCCTTCTTCATCGCCGGTTTCGGTATCGCCGCCTGGGCCCCCCTGGTGCCGTATGCCAAGGCGCGCGCGCAACTGAGCGAAGGCACGCTGGGGCTGTTGCTGTTGTGCCTGGGGGTGGGCTCGATCATCGCCATGCCGGCAGCGGGCGCATTGGCGTCGCGCTTTGGCTGTCGGCGGGTGCTGACGGCCGGCACGATCATGATCTGCCTGGCCTTGCCGATGCTGGCCACGGTCACTTCGATTCCGTTGCTGATGGCTGGCTTGTTCCTGTTCGGTGCCGGCCTGGGCACGGTAGATTCCACGGTCAACCTGCAGGCGGTGATTGTCGAGCGAGCCAGCGGAAAAACCATGATGTCGGGGTTTCACGGGTTGTTCAGCCTGGGAGGGATCGTCGGTGCGGCCGGTGTCGCCGGGTTGCTCGGGCTCGGCCTGTCACCCTTGCAGGCGACCTGGGTGGTGATCGCGGTGATGGTGGTGGCCCTGCTCAAGGCCGGCCCACACCTGTTGCCCTATGGCAGTGAAAGCTCAGGGCCGGCCTTTGCGGTTCCCCATGGCGTGGTGCTGTTTATCGGCTGCCTGTGTTTTATCGTGTTTCTGGCCGAGGGCGCGGTGCTCGACTGGAGCGCGGTGTTCCTCAGCGCCGAGCGCGACCTGGATGAAGCCTACGCCGGCCTGGGCTACGCGGCTTTCGCCTTGACGATGACGGCCGGACGCTTGACCGGTGACGCCATCGTGCGGCGCCTGGGCGCGACCTGGGTGATCGTCGCCGGTGGCGCGCTGGCGGCGGCCGGTATCTTTATCGCCACGCTGTCCCCCGCCTGGGAAATGGCGTTGCTGGGCTACGCCCTTGTCGGCGCCGGGTGTTCAAATATCGTTCCGGTGCTCTACACCGCCGTCGGCAAGCAGAACGTCATGCCAGAGCACATTGCCGTACCGGCCATTACCACCCTGGGGTATGCCGGTATTCTGACCGGGCCTGCCGTGATCGGGTTCATTGCGCATGGCAGCAGCCTGGCAACGGCGTTCCTGTTGATCGGAGGATTGCTGGTCGTGGTGGCGGTCAGCGGCAAAATACTGCGGGTATGAAGGAAGAAAACATGAGCTTCCCGGGTCTGTCAGGAAGCCCATACATGATTCATTTACCCTTTTCGTCCTTATCGTTCTTCAACCAGCGTTCAATGCTGTAGTTCTTCAACCAGTCATCAGCGTTATGGCTGCCGAAGATGTTGGTTCCGTTAGCCTTGGTGCTGTCCAGCGAGGCCAACAGTCCTGGTCGTTCGACCAGGTTTATGCCCACAGCTACTTGGTGCGCGCTGTATTTCTTCTTGGGGAGCAAGGTCGTTGGATCCAACACGACCTGACCATTCTTATCTGTTTCGTCAGGGTTCCTGCTCATCTCGATAATCTTATCTTTATGCACATACCGGTGCTTCTCGAAAAAGAAGGTGCGGTCTTCCGACGTATCCCGCAGATCATCAAACATGCCCAGGAATGCCTCTACAACCTGTGCGTTGGTTTTCGTATGGAAGGGGTTGAGGCTCTGGGTGTTGGGGTTGGTATTGCCAATAATCAAGCTGCCGACTTTTGCGAGGCTGTCCAGAGTGATCTCACCGCCCTTGCCAACAATGGCCTCCTCCAGTCGCGGACGATTGAGTATCTCCCGGACCAGCATGATTGTCCGGTCGTAGACCTTACTTTTGCCGGGTTCTTCATTAGCTATGTCCGTCAATGAACTCAGGGTCAGGCGACCATCTTTTTTGAAATCTCCCAACATCGAATAAACGTTACTCAACTTGGTCGCCAACAGGTGGTCCTCCGAGCCGACATAAGGGTTCCCCACGCTCGACATGCCCCCGTAGAAGTTTTGGCCGTCGAAAAACTGCTCGGAACCGTTCGCGAACCTACTATCGTGAGATTTGCCCAGCGCCCGCGCGTCTACCACAGTTTGGGCATAGCCATTCCCCGTCGGTATATTCATCCCGGGGAAAAAGCCCCTTGGATTATTGGTAGTCAAGTCCATAAATGAGCTCCAGCATAGTTAGATTCCACGGATCGGCTTCTGGTTGTTCGATCGGTGAAAACACCGCGAAATCAACAGCCAGCGATTAAGTGGTGGTCGCAAGACAGTGGTTCCGGAGAAAGACCAAATCGACCCGAGTAAAACTTGATTGTTTGTAACGATCGGGAAGGAGCCGTCGAAGGGGCGTCAGTCAACCCGGCAGATCAACTGGTTTTCTGCTTGCGCCACCAAGCGGCCAGGCTATTGAGCAGGCCGGTGTTTTTCAGCGAGGAGGCATCAGCATGGGCGCGCTTTTCCTCGACCTGCATGCCCCTGGAAAAATCATCCGCGACGGGTGCCTGGAATTTGCGCTGGTCGACAAAAGCTTTCATCCGCTGGGTTTCGACCGCGTGTGCATTCGATGCAATGATGGGATCCCGCGCTGCGGCATCCGTTTCTGCCCCCGTCAGCGCCTCTGCAGGCGGGGTACGAAAAAGCTCTTGGCAGCCGGGCTGGGGAGAACGAAACGAGGTTGATGTCATTGGCGAGCCCTCACTGTGAATCTGAAAGCGACCGGCCTGATTGAAACCGGTAGGTACAGCCTGTGTGGCAAATTGGCGCAAACAGTTCCTGAAACAATTGAACCAGGCACCGCATCCGGCGTGCGGCGCCTGGACATGGGTCAGCGGGATAGATAACGCAGCATGGCCTGGGTGATACGGTTACCGGAGCTCGCCAGGTTGAGCGCATTGGTACGCTTGAACATTTCCTGGGCCAGTTGGATGAGGTGATCCTTGGGGGAATCGCCGGTAGGGGTCTGGCCAGCCAGTTTTCGCAGATCGCTGACGGTCAGGTCTCGCCCGAATCGGCCTTTGAGCTGGTTGTAGTGTTCGAGCATTTCACCGAACAGGTCTTTGTCAGTCTTGAATTGGAAGTAGTTGGTTCCATTGATGACGGCGTTGAGACTGGTCCGGTCGATCAGCCCATCGAGTGCACCGGTGGAACCATGACGATCAAGCGCACTCATCAGCCCCGGGTCCCGTAGCAATGCTTTTGCCAGGCGAATGTTCTCGTTGACGGCCGGGTTAGGCGACCAGCCCTTATTGGCCATCGCTCGAATACTGTCAACGCTGACATACCCAGGGTTCCTGGGGTCCCTGAAGGCGCTGTATTTGGCACTCAACTGTGCAGCCAACTCATTACGACTCATTAACGAGTAGTCCAGGCCTGGCCCGCCGGGTACGGTGGGGAAAGGCCTGGGTGGCGGATTACTGATGACCGGCATCGGGCGTGGCGGTGGATTGCTCCAACCAGGATGCGGCCTCGGTGGTGGGTTACCCCAGCCTGGATGCAGGGGTGGACGATGCCCGCCAAACCATTGGCCCATCCAATGCTTGATCTGGCCCAAGGCGCTCGACGTCGCCACTGCGCCGCCATGGCGACTCGAGTCAGCCGCAGACGTCGTTGTAGCCGTGGCCGACTGAGGCGCGCCGAATACCGGTCCGGCGTGGCTTTCTCGAGACTGGAAGCTGACGCTTGCAGCGCTTTGCCCCATGAAGGTTGGCGCGGCAGGCGCCGGGCCACGGGCTTTGGCGTGGGGGCTGGATTTGGCCTGCGAAAGTTCAGGGCCTGATGAAGCAGGTGTGGGTTTATCGAGCATCGATACCGACATAGGTTTCTCCGTTACGGTGGGCGCGATTTTCAGCCTGTCGCTCCAACCACAATGTCGAAGCCCATCAGCTAGCTCATGTGTGGCGCTATGTCGGAATTGGTTCCTGATCAACCGGCAACATGTGCTGTGCAGGTGTAGGAAACAGGCAAAAAAAATCGCAGCCTCGGGGAGCTGCGATTTTTCCCAATCGATGCGATTCAGAACCCGACGCTGGCCTGCACAAAGAACGTACGTGGCTCGCCCAGGTACAACCCGGAGTTGTTATCACTGGAACGGGTGTAGTGCTGCTGGTCGAAAACGTTCTTCACGCCGACGCCCAGTTTGAGGTTCGACAATTGCTCGCCGAAGTCATAACCACTGCGCACGTTGACCGAGACATAACCCGGGATATCACCGTACTGGCCGTCCGCCGTGCCCTGGGTGATATAGGTGCTGGTGGTCCCCGGTGCGCGCTGCCCGGACTGGGCGTACACATCCAGGTTGTGGGTCCAGTGGTTGATGTCGTAGCGCAGGCCGAGGGTCGCCACTTCACGGGAGTACAGCGGCAGGTCGCGGCCCTTGAACGGCACGTCACCTTCCGAGGTGGCTTTGGTGTAGGTGAAGCCGGCGTTGGCGGTCAGGCCGTCGAGGCGCGGGTCGAGGTTCGACAGGTCATAGTGGGCCGACGCTTCGATACCGGTGTGCTTGGTGGCACCCAGGTTGGTCCAGCCCACGTCGTTGCTGACGTATTGCAACTCATCCGAGAAGTCGATGTAGAAGAACGTCAGCTCGCCGCCCCACACGTTGTCGTTGTAGCGCGTCCCCACTTCGTAGGTCTTGGCCTTTTCCGGGTTCAGGCCGTTGGCGGTCTGGTCGCCCGTGCCCCCCTGGCCCAACTGGAAGTATTGCAGGCTGCCGAACGAGGTTTCGTAGTTGGCGAACAGTTTCCAGGCATCGGACACGTGGTACATCACGCTCAGGGCCGGCAACGGCTCGTTGTTGTTAACCTCGCGGCGCTTTTCAGCCACCGCCTCGCCCTTGAGCCCGACCACCGGCCGGTCGTGCCATTCGGTACGAATGTCTTCAAAGCGAATGCCCGGGGTGATGGTCCACTTGCCGATATCGATTTTGTTGTCGATATAGAAAGCATTGGCCTCGGTGCCACCGGTGCGATCCTGATAGACGTGGCCATCGTTGAAGCCGACCGGCGTCGGTACGTTGTCGACCAGTTTCAGGCTGGTGGCCTGCTCGTGCATGCCTTCCTTGAGGTAGCGATAACCCAGGCTGACTTCCTGGGTGCTCGGGCCCACGTCGAACACATGAGACACCCGCGGCTCGATGCCAAAGGTGTAGTAGGTGCGCGGGTACGAGCCGATGCTTCCCAGGTCGCGGTTGGCGATGTTGCTGCCACGGAAACTGTCGGAATAGTAAGTGAGGACTTCGGCCTGGGTACGGTCATCGATCTGGCGGATGTACTTGAAGGACACGTCCTTGCGGCGGCCGCTGAAGTTGTCCCAGTCACGCACCGATTGGTACGGGTTGGCGTCGAACTGCTTCTGGGTCAGGCCGCCGGGCATATCGGCGCTGGCGTCGTAGTAGTGGAAGTTCAGCGAGAAGTCGTCTTGATCGGTCGGCGCCCAGTGGGTCTTGAAGATCACGTCGTCGATGTCATTGGAGTTGTTGCTGTTGCGATAGCCGTTGCCATTCACCCCGGAATACAGCAATGCCACGCCGATGCCATTGTCGGCGGTGCCGCCGATGAAAGCGTTATCGATGTGTTTCCAGCCGCCATGGGCGGACGTTTGCAGGGTGCTGCCGACTTCTCCGGAGAATTTCTCGGGGATCGCGCGGGTCACGAAGTTGATCACGCCGCCGACGTTCTGCGGCCCATAACGTACGGAACCGGCGCCGCGCACCACGTCGATGCTGTCCAGGTTGCCGGCGGAAATCGGCGCCATCGACAGCTGCGGCTGGCCATAGGGCGCGAACGCCGCCGGCACGCCGTCGATCAGCACCGTGGAGCGCGGCGACAGGCGCGACGTCAGGCCACGTACACCGACGTTGAGGGAAATATCACTGCCGCCGGTGCCGTTGGATTCCTGCACCTGCACGCCGGGCACGCGGCGCAACACGTCACCAACGTTCATCGCGCCCTGCTCGACCATGGCTTCGCGGCGGATCACCGTACGCGCGCCGGGGTGGTTCTGCACCACTTCGGCGTTGGCATCGCCGAGCCAGTCACCGACCACCTTGATGTCGGTGGCGCCCAGTTCCAGCGGCGAGCCGGCTTCACCAGTGCCGCTGTTCAACGGGCGCAAGGTCACGGAACCGGCGTCGATCTGGTAGTCCAGGCCGCTGCCTTGCAGCAATTGGCGCAAGGCTTGTTCAGGAGAAAGGTTGCCGTCGACCGCCGGTGCCTGCTTGCCAGCGACCATGTCCGGGCTGAAAAACACTTGCAGGGACGTCTGCTGGCCCAGTTGGCTCAGCGCTGCGCCCAGGGGCTGGGCCTGGATGTGGATGCCCTCGGCGGCGTAGGCGGCCGGCAGCGCGGCGCTGACAGCAAGCGCCAGCGCGAGTGGCGCCCAGCGAGAGATTTTATTGTTGTTCACGGCAAGTTTTTTCACGTCGAACCTAGTCCTGTGATCGCAAAAGTACGCGGCTGTTAATGCAAACCAGTTGCAGTTGCAGGAGAAGACGAAGAACTCGGAAAAAACCTGAATGTCAGCGTGAAATAATTTCCTGGCTGCCGTCCGGCAAGGTGCGCAAGGCCACCGGCAGGATATGTGGCAAGGCCTTGAGCAAGGCGTCGGTGTCGTTGGCCTTGAACACACTGGTCAGGCGCAGGTTGCCGACTGCCGGTGTGCTGACCCGCAGTGGCTGCTCGCGATAACGCGAGACTTCGCGTGCGACTTCGCCCAGCGGCGCGTTGTTGAACACCAGCTTGCCCGTACGCCAGGCTGTCAGCTCCTCGGCGTTCACCGCGTAGGCCGTTGCCACCTGTCCCTTGCGGTCGACATGCGTACCCAGGCCCGCCGTCAGTGTCACCACGGTGTCTGCAGCCTGCCCTTGCACCTTCACGGTGCCGGCCTCGACCGCTACGCGGGTCTGGTCGTCATCGCGACGCACATCGAACCGCGTGCCGGTGACCGTCACCTGCCCTGCCCCGGCGGCCACCACAAAGGGCCGGCTGGTGTCGTGCTCGACGCTGAACATCGCCTCGCCCTGCTTGAGCTCCACGCCGCGCCGGCCTTTTTCAAAATGCACGGCGACGATGCTGCGGCTGTTGAGGTCCATCACGGAACCATCCGGCAAGGCCACCTGGCGATGCTCACCCAGGCGGGTGCTGAACTCGGCAGTGTAGGGTTTTGGATGATCGAGGCCGCTGAACAGCCCCAGCCCCACGGCCACGGCGACCACACTGGCCGCCATCGCATAACGCAACACCGCGTGGCGCTTGGGGCGCTCGGCGGGTGCTTCGCACAATGCCTGCAGGCGCGCCCTGGGCAGCAAGTCGGTGGCGCTCCACAATCCCTGAAGCACATCGAACTCGTATTGATGCTCGGCGCGCTCATTGCGCCAGGCGTCGAACCGTTGGCGCTCTTCAGGGCTCAGGTCGGCGTCTTGAAGACGTACGAACCATTGCGCAGCTGCATCGCGAGCCTCCTCACTGCCGCAGGCACGTTCAACGTTATCCATCATGGAAGGTCCTGTAAAAAGCGGGCGTGGGTCATGGGGCCATCGCGTCCAGGCGGTCACGCAAATGCCGCAGGGTGCGGATCATATACTTTTCCACCATGTTTTTAGACAACCCCAGGCGTTCGGCGATTTCCTGCTGGGTCAGGCCCTCGATTTTCTGCCAGATGAAAATCTTGCGGCAGTTGAGGGGTAGCTCGGCCAAGGCCCGTTCTATGGAGTCCGCCAACTGGATCGCGTGCATGAAATGCTCCGGGTCGCCGCTGTGGGGCGAGCTCTGATCACAGGTTTGCAGGGCCATGGCTTCGCGACGGTCTTCGCGCCGATAAGCGTCCACTGCAATATTGCGCGCGGTCTGGTGCAGGTAGGCGCGCGGTTGCTCGACCTCGGAAGATTTTGACTCAAGCACCCGCACAAAGGTGTCATGGGCCAGGTCTTCGGCCTGCTGACGGTTTCTCAGGCGGCGCGTCCACGTCCCGACCAACTCTTCGTAGTGTTCGAAAAAGCCTGTTCTGCGGGGCGGCTGAGGGATCATCGCGGGAGCACTGGGGAGGCGGGGTGTGAATAGTAATGCTTCCTATTAAGTCGAGCAATTGCTACCCGTCGCCCGTGGCACTCGCTATGGCTGGCTGGCCACCTGCCGGAGACGGCTAAGCTTCTCCCGGCTGCCGCAGACGCTCATCTGGCACCACTTGCGCAGTTTATTCTTGGAGATGTCCAGGAACACCCAATCGCAGTCGGTGGCCGTGCAACTCCTCAATGCCTGAAGATCACCGGACACCAGCATTTGCGTGGCCTCGATGGCAAGGCGGCCCAACACCATGGTGGTGAGTTCCTGCGCGGTGGTGCAGGGTTTCCACTCCCAGGCAGGCTTGCCATCCACCGAGCGCAGCAGTCGCCAGGCAACGCCCTGCTGGAATGCCAGGTTGATCTGCTGCAATGGCGCATCGGGCGCGGCCTGTTGCAATGACAACGGATAGAACACGGCGTACAGGCACTCCCTGAACGCGATGATCGCGTCCAGGTCGGGCTGATAGGAAATCGGCGACTCAAACACCATGGGCTTGTAGTCATCGAACTCTTGCGCCGAGATCAACGAGGCATGGAGCGCCCATTCGAAGAAGAACTGAAAACTGGTCAGCCGCTCTTCGATCACCTTGAGGGTGGTGCCGGGACGCCGGCCATTGGTGGTATTGATAAAGTCCAACACCCGGGCCCCGCCAATCAGACGGATCGATTTTGCAGTGCCCGTAAAATGCGTCATGTCTGCTCCTTAGAAAACGCGGTCTTGCGGCGATGCCGCAGATTACCTTGTTTTCTGAAAAGGCTGACAGTGTGATACCGACGCAAAGACCAACGGCTACGTGCGCGCGTCGTTACGTGCGACCCAATCGAGGATCGCCTCGACGGACTGCTCGACCGACAGCGCCTGGGTATTCAAGTGGACTTCCGGAAAGATCGGCAGGTCATACCGCGAATCAATACCGGTGAAGTTCTTGATCAGCCCGGCGCGGGCCTTTTTATACAGGCCCTTGGGATCGCGTTGTTCGGCGGTTTCCAACGGCGCATCCACATGCACTTCCACAAACGACTCATTGCCGATGATCGAGCGCGCGTAGTGCCGGCTCGCCGCCGAGGGTGAGATCAGCGCGACGATCACGATCAGCCCCGCCTCCAGCATCAGCCGCGCCACTTCGGCGACGCGACGGATATTCTCCTCGCGGTCGTTGTCGGTAAATCCCAGGTCCCGGCACAGCCCGCCTCGCACGGAGTCGCCGTCCACGATGCAGGTAAATCGCCCCTGGGCCTGCAGGGCAATGTCCAGTGCATCGGCAATGGTCGACTTGCCGGAGGCAGAGATGCCGGTCATCCAGATGACCAACGGCCTTTGCTTCATGCGCGGGTGTTCGGCGCGTAGATGGCTGAACGCAAACGCATGCAGGTTCTGGCCTGGACCTTGCGCAACATAGCTCATGGCTGCTCTCCCGCCGTCATCGAAACAGGTTGTTTACCCAACATGAACACCATCACGCATTGCGCGAACAACAAGAGCGCAACCACCCAATAGACGCTTGAGAACGACCCCGTCAGGTCCTTGGAAAACCCGCCGAGGAAGTTACCGCACACGCCCCCCAGGCCGATCAGGACATTGGCGATGCCAAAGGCCTGGGTCAGGCGGCTGACCGGGACGATTTGCCCGATGTAACTGGGGACAAGCCCGAAGATCGGGTAGAACGCCAAAGCGAACAAAAAGGCCGCGAGGTAGAACAGTGGAAGGCTGTTGAAACTGAACACCAGGGTGGCGGCAAGCCCCGCGCTCAAAAAGCACATCGCCAGGGATGCCCGCACGCCGACCTTGTCGGCGATCCACCCGACCAGAAACCCCGACGCCATGCCCACGGCACCGATGGTGGTCCAGATAAACCCGGCATCCTGCACCGACACGCCCAGCTCATCGCGAAGAAAAGGCGCCAGGTATGTCTGGAACGGCAACAGTGCCATGCCGTTGAGAAAAGCGATGGCCCAGGTCAGGTACAGCGAACGACTCAGCCAGGGCCGATCACCGCCCGCCACTGCCGGGTGCTCCCCGGAAAAGCCGACATCCTGGCTCGCCCCCAGGTTACGCAACAGAAACCAGGCCACCAGGCACAACGCCACGGAGATCAGGCCGGCGGTGAGCCAGATCGAGCGCCAGCCGCCGTTCAAGGTGAGAAACGAGACCAGCAATCCATTGATAAACACCCCGTAGCTGGTGCCACTGGAAATCAGCCCCATGACCCGCGAGCGATTTCCCGGGCTGAAGCCCTTGGTGACGATCTCGGCCAACGGGATATACACCGAGGCGGAACAGCCACCGAGCAGAATCAGCAGCGCGCCGGACAGCCAGATGTTGTCGCTGATGCTCAAGCCCAGCAGCGCCAGGGAGGTCATCACGGTGGACACCAGGCTGATTTTCCAGCCCTCGAAAAACCGGCTGATATAGCTGGTGACCGAGGAAAACAGCAGGAAGCCGACCTGCGCGCCGCCGGTGATCACGCCGACCGTGGTGTAGTCGAAGCCGATGTCCCGGCGCATGTCCACCACGAGGTTGGCGAACAGGTAGACGCCAAACCCATAGGTGCTGGCCACGAAGCCGGTCAAGACCACCGCCAGCACCACACTGTCGAGGGTGCGGGGGTTGCTCTGTACGAGTGTACTCATGCTCTGACCCTCAGACGGCGCGCGCGGTGTGGATGACAAAGTCACAGGTCATCATGTCGTAGTCACGCTGGAAATCACCGTAGCTCTCATGCGCGCCAAACCCGGACGCAAGCACCTCGGTGGCCAACTTGCCCGGCAACAATGGATACACCTTCAAGCGATACTGTTCGGTCTCATCGAAGGTGTAGATGAACTCACACAGGTGTTGATCGACGTGCCCCAGGGTCACGCAGGCGTTGGTGCCGCAATAGTAGTAATTGCCGCTGGCCTTGAAGTTACCCGCGCGAATCGCGAAGAAATTGCGCTGATCCACAATCAGCAGGCCGCCCGGCTTGAGCAGTGCCCTGAACTTCTCCAGCACCCGCAATCGATCATGGGCTTCAAAGACGTGGCACAGCGAACTGCCCAGGCACACCACCGCGTCGAACTTGCCCAGCACGGTGGGATCCAGCGCGAGCCAATCCATGTAGTGCGATTCGATCTCCAGGCCGCGTTGCCGGAAGTTTTCCCGCGCCTTGGTCAGCATGGTGCTGCTGCCGTCCGTGGCCACTACCTCAAACCCTGCTTCCTTGAGCTGGACCGCGTGGAAGCCGCTGCCCGTCGACACATCGATCACCGAGCGCACACCGTGCTGGCGCAACAGCTCTTCAAAAAAGCCGCCCTCCCCGGCCTTTCGTTTTTCCCAATCGATCAACTCGTCCCAACGCTCCACGAAGTCTGCGGAGTATTGCGTGGCATAACTGGCGACTTCGCTGTGTTTGCGCCCTGACATCTGATTCATCACACACCTACCAAGTTGAATTTTTGAAGGCCAGGTACTTGCTCGCCAATTCCCGGGCAAAGTCGGCGGACTGCTCGATGGACATGGTTTGCTTGGAGTACCCCAGCAGCGCCTGCATGACGGCCATGCATTGCGGGTTGTAGGTGACCGATCCGTCACAGTGGATTTCGTCGATGCCATCCTGGCCCTGGCAGATGCTATTGATGCGCACCGCCTCGTCCTGGGGGCAGGCCTCGCTGAACTGCACGTCGATCCGCCCCTCGTGCAGCTTCACCGGATAGCCACCCGGCAGCCCAAGCGGGCCCGGTGCATGCACCCACACCGGCGTGGGGGAAAACAGGCCCTCAATGACGGTGACCGCAGAGCAGGCCGTCAGGAACTGCCCATCGATCCCGCCCAGGCGGCGGAACTCGGATTTCACCGTGGAGAAGATCTCTGCGTCTGACAGGCGCGTCACTGGTGGCCGGTCGCGCACCTCGTATAACAAGCGGTAGCTGGCACGCGGCGGCAACCCACCGCGCGGCACGTAGTGGCTGAAGTAGTGCTGGGTATACAACTGCACCTGCACGTCCGCGGGCGCGCACTCGAGCAACCGCGCGATGGAAAGCTGCGTGGCCGGGATCAGGTTGGCCACGTTGCCTACGCCGATATCCGGCGCCAGGCCGACCCTGGCCAGAATCGGATTGACGGCATCGGGGAAGGCCGCATTTACGGTCCTGGCCGAGATGCCGGAGGCTTTTACCGCCTGCATCAGGCAATGCATCAACGTCAGGTGCATAGGCAACCAGGGACCGAATTGCGCCTGGTCGAGCTGCTCGAACGACAACCTGGGCAAGCCGGTAATCACCCGCCACGATTGCAACGACGCGCAGTTCACCAGCATGTCCGGCGCTTCTTCACGCAGCACTCGCGTCACCTTGGGGATGTCCGTCAGGTCGGCGATCACCGGCTTGATTGCGATGTACTGGCCCAACTGGGCGCAGGACAGCGCCACCAGGTTGCACAGCCGGACAGTCGACTCTTCGTTGCGCCCCAGCACCACAAATTCGAAGGCGTTTTTTGGCCCGAGAATCTTCAGGATCTGCAGGCACAGGTTGCCGGCGCCCACCAGCAGCAGTTTTTTCTTGCGCAGGGACTGGCTCACCGTGGGTAGGCTCCGTTGTCCACGGGGATGACCTTGCCGGTCATGTGCCGGAAGCCCTCACCGATCAGCAGCAAAATCACCTCGGCCACGCCGCTGGGCAGGATGGGATCCTTGAGGATCTCCTGGCGTGCGTACTCCACACGGCGGTACTCGGGGATGGTGTCGTAGATCGCGGTCTCATGGATCAGCGCCGGCGAGACCGCGTTGACCCGCACAAACGGCGCGAAATTCCAGGCATTGGCCTTGGTCAGGCCGATGACCGCGGCCTTGGTCGCACCGTAGAGTGCGTCACAGCTGCCGACCTCGCCCGCTACCGAGGAAATATTGACGATGGCGCGCGGGGCCTCGTGCTTCATCTCGCGCTCGGCAAAATCCTTGGACAGATACACCAGCGCCTTGAGGTTCACATTGAGGATTTCATCGATCTGCTCATCGGAATAGGCGTAGACGCTTTTGCCGTGGTAGATCCCGGCGTTATTGACCAGCCCGTAGATCGTTGTATGGCGCTCATACAGCGCGGGGATAAACCCCTTGATAACGGCGGGGTCGGAGAAGTCGGCGACGTGGGTCTCCAGGACCTCGCGGCCATGAAGCCCCTGCAGCCGTTCCAGGCCCTCTCGGTCCTTGTCGGCCGCAATAACGAAGTAACCGTCCTTAATCGCCTGTTCGACAGTCGCCCGGCCGATGCCATTGGCCGCGCCGGTAATAATCAACTTCTTCATACCACAATCCTTATTGGCAAAATTCATTCATGCGCGCATAAAACGTGCGGTGGTACTCGTACAATTCCCGCAACTTCGGAAATTGATCGAGTACTGTCATATCAATCTGTTGTTGAGCCGGCGAAATAATCCGCTCACTGTTTTCTGCCGCCACGTGCCAACTTCTCCAGGTTTTCCACTGGGGCGGGCATTCACGTTTCCACGTCATGGCGTGAGGCAGGAATTCAATCTCCAGGTAATCACATAGTTTGCGTATTACCCGTTCCGGCTCAGCCGCCAGATCATCGGCATTGATCACATAGGGCACTGTTCCGGTCAGTTTGGTGACCACACAAAAGATGTCATATAAGGCTTTATGCCCAATGGCCTGGACAGGCATATCGGGATGGACCCGATGATGGGAAATAATGCTGCTGGCCGGTTCACGAATAAGAAAGATGTTGGCTTGTTGTGCGAGGAACCCAAGATCAACTTTCAAGTCATCCAGGCAGTGGTAGCACATGTCTTTATGAAACACGTTGCTGCGCTCTTTAGCCGCCAGCAGGTGCTCTTTGATGCCCTCGTAGGTGGTGGGCAAACTGTGGTCCCACTCATCCGATGGGATCGCCGATGCCTCGGTAAACGCCATGTGCGCAAAAGGCTCGTGGAACACTTCAAAATCTCCACGCTCGATGAACACCCGTTCCAGCACGGTGGAGCGCGAGCGCGGGTGGGCCCACAACCCGATCATCTTGTTCATGCGATCACCCCGAATTCGGCAGCGAGCAGCGCGGTGAGCGACCGCTTGAACGGCTTCGCCACCGGGCAGAGTCGCACGCAGTAATCGGCCAGCCGCCGGTGCGCGCTGTTGGCCTCGTTGCAGGCGTTGATAAACGCCTCATGGTTGCCGAAGTCGTACGCCTCGATACTGTCGATGAAATAGGCTTCGCAGAAATACGGAATCCGGATCAGCTTGGCGAAGATCGACGCCGGCGGCGTCAACGGCTGCGTCGCCGGGACAACCGGCTTGCCGTGGCTCTCACGCTCGATCAGGAACTCCACCACGTCCGGCGTCAGCGTGTAGCAGGTCGCCTTCAGCCCGGTTTTTTCCAGGTGCCAGCAATGCTTGTTGCCGCGCTCGTCGACATCGATCTTGATGCTGGACAACAGGGTCTTGACCGGCACCGTCGACGCCGCGACCAGCGCCTGGATCTGCTCGTAGACCATCAGTTCGGCCCAGCGCAGTTCCTCCGGGCTCAACGCCAGGCCGCGCTCTGCCGCCTGCAACGCAAATTCCGGCTGACAGGCAAACCGTCCGATCATGAAGGTAATCACGTGCCGGCAGTGACGGGTGTCGATACCGTGACTGCGTGCGGTCGCCATGCCCCGCTCGATGGCCTGCAGGCCGGCCTGGAACTGCGAGACCGTGAAGCAGAAGGTGATATTCACCGAACCGCCCCGGGCCACCAGGTATTCGACGGTGGCCATGCCCTCCAGGCTGCCGGGCACCTTGACCATCACGTTCGGCGCCAGCTGCTGCAGCTCCAGCCCACGGGCCGTCATGCGTTCGATACAACGCACATCGACTGGGTCGACCTGCGCGCACATCCAGCCTTCGACCTGGCCCGACTGCACCCAGAGCGCCTGGAGCGCTGCGGCGCCCTCGGCGATCACTTCGTTGTAGAGCTTCTTGCGCAACTCGGCGGGCGACAGGCTCGCCAGGTTGAAGCGCGACGACCAATACTCGCGCTTGTCGAGAATCGCTGCGGTCACCAGCCGGGGGTTGGTGGTCACACTGCTGAAGCCGCTGCCCTGCGAGAATTCATCGGGCATCACCTGCTCGATATGTGCAATCGCCGCCGGGTACTTGTCCAGCAAGTGACTTTTAAAAGGCGCGTACACCACCGGCGATGAATCCCACCAAACTTCTGAACCGGGGTCATTGGCCTTAAGCCGTTCTCTATAACCGTGTACGCTCACAACGCCTCCTCCCTGAGTAAGGTCAATGATTAATAAGGGACAACACTTCACGCATATCGGAAAACGGTAATGCCCCGGCCGCTGCCAACTGCGCGTGGCGACTGGGCGGGCCAAACCCCAGCACTTTTATATGCGCTGCCATCGCCGCCTGGACGCCGGTGACACTGTCTTCAACTACCCAGGCGTCAGCGGTGTCAATGTTGTAAGTTGCACAAGCGGTTAAAAACACCAGGGGATCGGGTTTCCAACGTCCCAACTCATAACAACTGAATATCCGCCCCTCGAAGTAAGGCAACAGCCCGGTAATGCGCAGGCAATGTTCTATCTTGTTGCGCGGCGCACTCGACGCCACGCAATAAGGCACCGTCAAGGACTGCAGGACTTCAACCATTCCATCAGTGGCTTTCAAGTTGAGTGTCAGTGCCGCCAGGGCCTGGTGTCGAAAGTGTGCTTCGAACTGACTGTCCAACTCGATATTTAATAACCCTTGCGCCTCGCGCAAACACTCAGCGATGCGACGACCGCGGAAGCGCTCGATATACGTTTCTTCATCCAGTTTGAAACTGCCCGTTACTTGGGCATTCAGCAGGGTAATCAACACAGACAGGGTGATTTCTTCACTGTGAACTAAGACACCGTCGCAATCGAAGATAATCAACTTGGGAGCGCGTAATAACGCGGCCCGTTTTTCCTGCTCTGGTAGTTCCCCTATAACGGCCGACAGGCACATACATTTCTCTTATAGGTGGCCCCGCGATGACATCCGAACTACCAACGGAGCGGGTTGAGGTGTGCCTATAAGACACGCGACAAAAAATCCTGTCAAACGCTTTTGAGCGGTTTTTTAGTATCTTATGGTTATTTCTTATTATTCTTTTATTCCATTTATCACCATGGTTGTAGTCGCTAAAATCACACGGATGAACTTCCGTTGCGCGGCGTCAGTCAGCTACTTGAACTCACGAATTTAAGGTCGGGTGGGCAATGCACATCTCGTTGGAGCAACAAGTGGCACTGGTGACAGGCGCCAGTTCCGGAATCGGCGCCGGCGCGGCCAAGGCGTTGGCCCAGGCCGGCGCCGCCGTCGTGCTCAATTACAACGCCCAGGCCGCACCGGCCGAAGCCCTGGCGGCCGAGATCAATGCAGAAGGCGGCCGGGCGATTGCCATTGGCGCCGATGTGTCCAAAGAGGCCGACGTAGAACGTTTATTCGCCCAGACCCTCGAGGCCTTCGGTCACCTCGACATCCTGGTGGCCAATTCCGGTATGCAAAAGGACGCCAACCTGGTCGACATGAGCCTGGACGACTGGAACAGCGTGATCGGCGTCAACCTCACCGGGCAGTTCCTGTGTGCACGCGCGGCCGTGCGTATCTTCAATCGCCAGGGCCTGCGTGAAGGCGTGTCGAGGGCGGCCGGCAAGATCATCCACATGAGTTCGGTGCACCAGCTCATTCCCTGGGCCGGGCATGTGAATTACGCGGCGTCCAAGGGCGGCGTGGAAATGTTGATGCGCACCCTCGCCCAGGAAGTCAGCGAACAGCGCATCCGCATCAACGGCATTGCGCCCGGCGCGATCCGCACCGCGATCAACCGCGCCGCCACTGAAGGCGCGGCAGCGAAGGAGCTGCTGAAGCTGATTCCCTACGGCCGCATCGGCGATGTGGAGGACGTGGCCAACGCGGTGGTGTGGCTGGCCAGTGATGCCTCCGACTATGTAGTGGGCAGCACCTTGTTTATTGACGGCGGCATGAGCCTTTATCCGGAGTTTCGTGGCAATGGTTGATTTGAATGACGAGCAACAAAGCGCCATCGATGCCCACGGCATCATTGGCGACATGCGCAGTGCCGCCCTGGTGAATGACAAAGGCAGCATCGATTTCTTCTGCTGGCCGGAATTCGACAGCCCGTCGATCTTCTGCTCGCTGCTGGACACCCCCGGTGCCGGGATTTTCCAACTCACCCCCGACCTGCCCAACGCGCGACGCGAGCAGATCTACCTGCCTGATACCAATGTGCTGCAAACCCGCTGGCTCAGCGACGAAGCCGTGGTCGAAGTCACCGACCTGCTGACCATCAGCGAAGAAATCGACGACCTGCCCCTGCTGATCCGCCGCGTGCGTGTGGTCAGCGGCAAGGCCACCCTCCACCTGCGTTGCGCCGTGCGCCATGATTACGCGCGCGCGTCCACCCACGCCGCCCTCGATAACGGCACCGTGTGTTTCACCGCCGATGGCCAGCCAGGCCTGCGCCTGGCCGGCAGCCACCCGCTGCAGATCGAAAACGACGCCGCCGTGGCGCACTTTGAGCTGGGCCAGGAAGAAGGCGCCGAGTTCGTGCTCGGCGGCCAGGACGATGAGCGCGTGGACAGCGGCTGCACCGACCTTGCACTGGCCCATACCTTGAAGTTCTGGCGCGGCTGGATCGCGCAGTCGAACTATCGCGGGCGCTGGCGCGAAATGGTCAACCGCTCGGCCCTGGCGCTCAAGCTGCTGACCTCGCGCAAACACGGCGCAATCATTGCCGCCGCGACCTTCGGACTGCCGGAAACCCCAGGCGGCGAGCGCAATTGGGACTACCGCTACACCTGGATCCGCGACGCCTCGTTCACCGTCTACGCCTTCATGCGCCTGGGCTTCGTCGAAGAAGCCAACGCCTATATGCGTTGGCTCAAGGGCCGGGTCAGCGACTGCTGCGGCCAGCCGACCAAGATCAATATCCTCTACGGCATCGACGGGCGCCAGGAGCTGCCCGAAACCCAGCTGGAGCATTTGAGCGGCCACGGTGGCGCCAAACCGGTGCGCATCGGCAATGAGGCGGTCGACCAGATCTAGCTGGATATCTATGGCGAACTGATGGACGCGGTGTACCTGGTCAACAAGTACGGCGAGGCCATCTCCCACGAGGGCTGGAAACACACGGTGGAAGTCACCGATCAGGTCTGCGAGATCTGGAACCGCAAAGACGTGGGCATCTGGGAGATGCGCGGCGAGCAGCATCATTTCCTGCATTCGCGGCTGATGTGCTGGGTGGCCTTGGACCGAGCGATCCGCCTGGCCTCCAAGCGCTCGCTGCCGGCGCCGTTTGCACGCTGGGACCAGACGCGCCAGGCCATCTACGCCGACATCTGGAGCAACTTCTGGAACGAGGAACGCGGACACTTCGTGCAGCACATCGGCAGCACGGCGCTCGACGGCTCGATGCTGCTGATGCCGCTGGTGCGCTTCGTCGCCGCCACCGACCCGCGCTGGCTCTCGACCCTGGAAGCCATCCAGAAAAGCCTGGTGCGCGATGGCATGGTCTACCGCTACCGCAACGACGACAGCCAGATCGACGGCCTGCAAGGCACCGAAGGCGCGTTTGCCGCCTGCTCGTTCTGGTACGTCGAATGCCTGGCCCGCGCCGGGCAGGTGGAGAAGGCCCACCTGGAGTTCGAGCAACTGCTGCGCTACGCCAACCCGCTGGGGTTGTACGCCGAAGAGTTCGACAGCCAGGCCCACCACCTCGGCAATACCCCCCAGGCCTTGAGCCATCTGGCGTTGATCAGCGCGGCCACCTTCCTGGACCGCAAGCTCAGCGGCGAGAAGACCACCTGGCAACCGTGAGGTGGGCTGTGCACAATGGGGCGCCCCTCGACCCGTCACGGGAGCCCCATGCGCCAGGTACTGCTGATCATCGATGTGCAACCTTCCTTCAACCCTCCCGAGTGGCTGGTGGACGGCATCAATGCCCTGCTCGGGCGATTGCCGTCAGTGGCCACCGTGGAGCGCCATGACGAAAGCATCACGCCCTTCACCCGCCAGCTCGGCTGGCAACCGGCCCCGGATGACCCCAGCCTGATCGCGGCAGATCGCGTCTTCATCAAGCACGGCTATGCGCCGACACCCGAAACCATCGCCTACCTGAAAAGCCTCGCCCCCGAGCGCGTGCTGGTGTGCGGTATCCAGACCGACACCTGCGTATTGGCGGCGGGGTTTGCGTTGTTCGATGCCGGGCTGCAGCCGACCTTGATCAGCGACTTGACGGTCGGCTCGTCGCTGGATCGCTCGGGCAAGCTGGGCGTGGATCTGTGGCGGCACCACTTCAAACAGGTGCGCAGCAGCGCCGAGCTGGACCTGGACAAGTAACCCTACTGCCTTCAAGCGCGCCCTATCCCGTCACGCCCGTGGACTACAGTTGCAACACCGCTGACCAACCGACAGGAGCCCCCATGACCGCACTGCTCTATATACGTACCTCCATGCTCGACGTGGCTTATGAAGCCCATGGCCCCGCCGACGGTACCCCGGTGATCCTGCTGCATGGCTTTCCCTACGACCCGCGCGGCTACGACGCGATCGCGCCGGTGCTGGCCGCGCGCGGGTGTCGGGTGCTGGTGCCGTACCTGCGCGGTTATGGCCCGACGCGGTTTATCAATGAGCAAGTGGTGCGCTCCGGGCAACAGGCGGCGCTGGCCAAGGATTTGCTCGAGTTCATGGATGCGTTGTCGATCCCGCAGGCCACGCTTGCAGGATATGACTGGGGTGGCCGCGCCGCGTGTATTGTCGCGGCGCTGTGGCCGCAGCGGGTGCGCGGGTTGGTGACCGGGGACGGCTACAACATCCAGGACATCGCCAAGTCGCTCAAGCCGCGCTCGCCCGTGACGGAGCATCGGTTGTGGTACCAGTTCTACTTTCATACCCAGCGCGGCGTGGACGGGCTGACCGCCAATCGCGCGCAGTTGTGCAAGTTGCTCTGGTCACTGTGGTCGCCGTCCTGGGCCGAGGGGCCGAGCCTGTATGACCAGACGGCGCCGTCGTTCGACAATCCGGACTTTGTCGAGGTGGTGATTCACTCCTATCGCCATCGCTTCATGTACGCACCCGGCGACCCGGCGTTGGAGCCCATCGAAGTGGCCCTGGCCCTGCAACCGCCGATTTCGGTGCCGAGCATTTCGCTGTGTGGCGCCGATGATGGCGTGGGACCAGCGCCGGAAGAGGACGACGATGTGGAGCACTTCAGCGGCTTTTACCGGCGCGAAGTGTTGCCCGGCGTCGGCCACAATATTCCCCAGGAAGCCCCGCAGGCGACTCTGGCAGCGATCATTGAGTTGCTCGACCGACGCTAGGGCGCAGCTGCAAGCCGGAAGCTGAAGACGCTGCCCTGCCCCGCCACGCTTTCCGCCCACAGCGTGCCGCCATGGGCCTGGATGATCCCGTGGGAAATGTACAAGCCCAGGCCGCTGCCGGTGGGGTTGCCCTCGCGGGACGTCCAGTAGCGTTCGAAGATGTAAGGCAGTTGCGCCGCGTCGATGCCCGCGCCGTTGTCGCAGACGCGAAACAGCACGTGATCATCCGCCGCCTGGGCGAGCACCTCAATTGCGCCGCCCAGACCGGTGAATTTCAGGGCATTGCCGAGCAGATTGGAAAACACCTGGAACAGTCGCTCCGGGTCGGCCTCGACGCGCAGCCCTGGCTGGGCCTGCCAGGTCAGGTTGACGCCCTTGGCCGCCGCCAGCGGCTGCCACATCAGGCCCAGTTGCTCCAGGGTCGTCACCACATCCAGCGGTTGCGGGGCCACCCGGTAACGCCCGGCCTCAATGCGCGAAATATCAATCAGGTCTTCGAGCAAGGTGTTCATGCGCGAGGTGGCGTTCTGCATGGTTTCAATCGCGCTGGTCAAGCGCAGGCTGGCCTTGGTGTCGTCGACGGGCACCAGCTTGCGCATCATGCCGCATTGCATCAGCAGAATGGTCAGCGGGCTGCGCAGGTCATGGGAGACCACCGCCACCAACTCATCCCGCGCACGCACGGCGGCGTGTTCGCGCTGTACCTGGCGCGCCAGGTCATGTTCCAGGGCGTGGCGGCGCAGGCTTTCCACCGCCAGCAACTCCGAGGGCGACCATTGCAGCGCCTTGCCGTCGACCTGCTGCTTCCATCGCTCAAACGACAGGCGCGGGCTCAATGTAGTCGTGCCCGCTTCGCGCGATTTGATCGGCTCGCCGCTCCAGTGCACGGTGGTCTGGACCTCGGGGCGGAACCACATCACCGCGTTATCCACCGGCTTTGGCAGGCGAAAAGCCAACAGGCCGCTGGCGATGGCTTGATAAGCCACCGCCGGCGGGAACTCCGCGCCCAATTGATGGCTGCAGACCACGCCCTTGCCCTGCGCCTGGATCCACGGATACAAGGCGCGGATCTCTTCCTCGGTGGGGCACACGCCAAACCGGTGCAGCCGCGCCTCCACCAGAATCGCCAGCCCATCGGCGGCCGTCAGGTTGAGCAAGGTCTGCGCGTGCGGGCGCAGGCTCTCCATCACGTCACAGGTCTGCAGCGCCATGGCAGTCGCCAGTGCATCGATCATGCTGGTTTTTTCCTGCTGCTGGCGGCGGGCCTCCTGCTCCTGGAGCAAGGTGATCTGCATCGACAGCAACTGGCCAATGCTGGTGCAGGCGGTGCGCAACTCATGGGGTACGCGCAAGGGCTCGCGGTGGCCGCAGGTGATCAGGCCCCAGAGCTGGTCGTCCTTGAGCAGGGAAATGCTCATCGACGAACGCACGCCCATGTTTTTCAGGTAATGGCAGTGCACCGGCGAGACACTGCGCAGCACCGCGAAACTGAGGTCCAGCGCCTGGCCGGTGTCGGGGCGCAGGGCCGGCAGGATCGGCACTGGCGTGTAGGCGGCATCGGGAATCACGCGAATCCAGTTCAGCCGGTACAGTTCACGCGCCTGGGGCGGGATATCCGACGCCGGGAAACACAGGCCCAGGTACGGCGGCATGCCGTCACTGAGGGACTCGCCGATCACCTTGCCGTGGCCCTCCTGCTCGAAGCGGTACAGGGTGACGCGGTCATAGCCGGTGAGTGCGCGGATCTCGGTGACGCAGATCTGGTACAGCCCATCGAGGCTCTTCGCCGACTGCAGGCGACGCAGGGCACGGGCGACATGCAGCGCGGCGGCATGCCGGGGTGTCACGGCGCGCTCCAGTTCGAGAAACAGCAAGCCCTGGTGCCGATGCAGCAAGGCGTCAAAAACATCACCGTTGAGCGTCACGGGGTGCAGCTCGTCTTCATCCGTATCCAGGTCGACCAGCGCCAGGCGCACCTGGGCCAACGCGTCTGCGCCGATCAGGCTGCCCAGCGCCTGGCCGCACAACGACTCGCCGCCAAGGCCCAACACGGTATTGACGTTGGCGCTGGCCTGCAGCACCACCAGCGTCGGCTCACTGAGGGTCAGCAGCAACCCGTGGGGCTGGATCGAGCCGGGAATGTGAATAGGCTCGCTTGCGCAATCGTCCGACAGGGAGACGGCGCCGATCACAGGCAATGGCTTCATGAGCAGCGTCACGCCGGGGGGCGGAGGAAACAGCGGTGCAGCGGCGGGTGCTCACTGCGCAAGGTAGTCAGCCAACATAGCACCTTGGTACAGATGTGTACGTTTTCGTTCAAGCCGGATCGTAGAACCGCTCGCGGTAGGCCTGGGGCGTGACTTGCAGGGCGCGCAAAAAGCTGCGGCGCAGCGTCTCTTCACAGCCAAAACCGCAGTGCACGGCGATGCGCTTGATCGATGCGGTGCTGTCGGCCAGTTGCCGGCGTGCGGTTTCAACCCGGATCAACTCGACGGCGCGCGCGGGCGTCTGGCCAGTTTCGGCGCGGTAGTGACGCACGAAACTGCGCTCGCTCATGCCCGCCTGGGCGGCGAGCGTCGCGATGTTGAGGTCGAGGGTGAGGTTGTCGGCGATCCAGGCGTGCAGCTCGGCAAAGCGGCTGCCGGCTTTTTGCAGCGACAGGGTCACGCTGAACTGCGATTGACCGCCGGGGCGCTTGAGGAACACCACCAGGTGCCGCGCCACTTCCAGGGCCACGGCGCGGCCCAGGTCTTCCTCGACCAGGGCCAGGCACAAGTCGATGCCGGCCGTGACACCGGCGGACGTCCACACTGAGCCTTGCTGGATAAAGATCGGGTTGGACTCCACCGTCAGCGCGGGAAACTTGCGCGCCAGTTCCTCGCAGCGGGTCCAGTGGGTAGCGACGCGGCAACCGTCGAGCAAGCCGCTGGCGGCCAGCAGGAAAGCCCCGGTGCACACCGACGTCATGCGCCGGGTATGACGGGATTTTTCACGCACCCACTGCACCAGCGCGGCGTCTTCGGCGACGCCATACACACCCCAGCCACCGGCGATCACCAAGGTGTCGCAAGGTGCGTCAACAGGGGGCAGCGGCTGCGCCACCAACGCCAGGCCCGCCGAGGTCATGACCGGCTCTGCCTGGTCGGCGATCACGCTGACGGCGTACGGCAACGGCAAGCCGCGTTGGCGCGCCAGGTCATTGGCCGAGGCGAACACCTGCAACGGCCCGGTCACGTCGAGGACCTGGGCGTTATCGAAAGCGAGGACGTGGATGATTCTGGGCATGATTGGCGTGATTGGTGGGTTCAATGGCGTATTCGCCAAAGCCTAGGCCTCTAGAGTGAAGTCGTCCACCCCCTTTAGCGGAGCTTCATTCATGACCTTGCAGATTGGCTTTCTGTTGTTCCCCGGCATCCAGCAACTGGACCTGACCGGCCCTTATGACGTGCTGGGCTCGCTGCCGGAGGTGAAGCTGCACCTGATATGGAAAGACCTCGCACCGGTCACGTCCAGCACCGGCCTGGTGTTCACCCCGACCATGACTTATGCCGACTGCCCTGCCCTGGATGTGATTTGCGTGCCCGGCGGTTCCGGCGTGGGCGCATTGATGGAAGACCCGTCCACCCTGGACTTCCTCAAGGCCCAGGCGCACACCGCGCGCTACGTGACTTCGGTGTGCACCGGCTCGCTGGTGCTCGGCGCAGCGGGTTTGCTGCGCGGGCGCAAGGCCACGACTCACTGGGCCTACCACGACCTGCTCGCCCCGCTTGGCGCGATCCCGGTCCAGGCGCGTGTCGTGCGCGACGGCAACCTGTTCACCGGTGGCGGGATCACCGCCGGTATCGACTTCGCCCTGACCCTGGCGGCCGAGCTGTACAGCGAAGCGGCGGCGCAGCTGGTACAACTGCAGATCGAATACGCGCCAGCGCCGCCGTTTGATTCGGGCAGCCCCGACACCGCCCCGAAGCACGTGCTGGAAGAAGCCCACAAACGCACCGCCGAGTCGCGCAAGACCCGGGGGGAAATCGTCGCACGGGCGGCAGCACGGTTGGGCTGAGGTTGAGCCTGACGAGCTGGCGGTACCTGTGGCGAGCTTGCTCGCCACAACAGGCTCAGGCCGGACGAGACATCAGCGCCAGGCGCACGGCCAGCACGGTCAACACCGTCGCCAGGCCCCATTTCTGCAACGCCGCACCCGCTGGACAGCCGGCAAAAAACCGGCTGACTGCGCCGCCGAAAATCCCCAGCAACAGGTGAAACACCGCGGCGATCACCGTCAGTACGCCGCCCAGCACCAGCAGTTGTATCGCGATCGACCCCGTCTCAGGGCGCACGAATTGCGGCAGGAATACCACAAAGAACAGCAGCGCCTTGGGGTTGAGCAGGCTGTTGAGCATGGCCTGCAAAAACACTCGGCCCAGCGGCACCCGCTCGACTTGGGCCTGCGCCCCACCCGGACGTTTCTGCAGCGTCTTGAACACCAGCCACAGCAGATAGATCACCCCGGCAAAGCGGATCAAGTCAAACGACGGCGGCCAACTCGCGACCACCGCAGTGACCCCCGAGGCGGTCAACCCGGTCAACAGCAGGTCTGCCACGCCAATGCCCAGCGCCGAGGCCATTCCCCCGCGCCAGCCATGGGTCACGCCATGGGTGATGACAAATGCCATGTTCGGCCCCGGCGATAACAGCAACAGCAGCACCGCACCGGAAAACACCGCCAGGGTTGCAAGGTCGATCATGCTCGCGCCGTCCATGAGGAAAAGCCTGCAGATTAGTCGGCTCACCCCGGCCGAACAAAAAATTGTGCTGGATACATTGCGTGCCGGGAATTGCGAATGGCCACGACCACCGTCTAGAATGCGAAACATTATCAATTAAGACTGCTGCGCCAGGATGCCCATGTCGAGCGACCACCCACTGGACCATGCCGCCATCGGCCAGCTGTACCACGCCCATCATTCCTGGCTGCGTGGCTGGCTGAACCGCCGCACCGGTTGCCGTGAACATGCCGCCGACCTGGCGCAGGAAACCTTCGTGCGCTTGCTCAACGCGCGCAAGCAGCAGACCTTGCAACAGCCCCGCGCCTACCTGAGCAGCATCGCGCGCAGCCTGATGATCGACCAATACCGGCGCCGCGAATTGGAACGCGCCTACCTCGAAAGCCTCGCCCACTTCCCCGAGGTCGAGGTGCCGTCGGAAGAAACCCGGTGGCTGATCCTCGACAGCCTGGAACGCATCGACCGCCTGCTCGACCAACTCAAGCCACGGGTGCGCGAAGCCTTCCTGCTGGCGCAACTGGATGGCCTGACCTGCGCGCAGATCGCCCTGCGCCTGGGCGTGTCCAAGGCTACCGTGGAGCGCGACCTGGCCAAGGCGCTGCACGCCTGTTATCGGTTGCGCTATGCCGAACTCTGACCCGCGCCTGGTGGACCAGGCCATTCAGTGGATGATCAAGCTGCGTTTCAACGTGGCCGACGACGCCAGCACCGCCGCGTTCGATCGCTGGCTGCACACCAGCGCCGAGCACCAGCAGGTGTGGCAGCGGGTGGCGACCATGAACGATGATTTCAACCAGCTGCCGGCCCAGGTCGGCCGCCACGCCCTGCAAGGTGCGCGTCAACGCATCAGCCGCCGCGAAGGCTTGAAGCTGCTCGGGCTGGTGGCCGGGGCAGCGGGATTGACCTGGCTCGGTCGCGACTACACACCGCTGCCCGGCTTGATGGCCGACTACCGCACCGCCACGGGTGAGCGGCGTTGGGTGGCGTTGGACGACGGCAGCAAGATCCAGCTCAACAGCGCCAGCGCCTTCGACGCCACGTTCAGTGCCGAGCGCCGCCTGGTGCACCTGCACCGGGGCGAAATGCTGGTGAACACGGGCGTCGACGACCGGCCACTGTGGGTACAGACCCGCGACGGTTACCTGCGTGCCCTCGGCAGCCGCTTCCTGGTGCGTGAAGAAGCCCAGGGCACGCTGCTCGCCGTCCAACAGGGCGCCGTGGCGTTATTTGCCAACAGCCGGGAGGCCAACGCGCGCCACGTGCTCAAGCCCGGCGAGCAGGTGCTGTTCGACCACACCGGCGTTCATGCGCCCATCGCCAACGGCCTCGATCCCTGGGGTTGGAGTGACGGCGTGATCAGTGCCCACAATATGCGCCTGGACGACTTCCTCAGCGAGTTGAGCCGCTACCGCAATGGCCTGCTGCGTTGCAGTGAAGCGGTGGCCGGGTTGCGCGTGTCGGGGACTTATCAGTTGAACGATACCGATCAGGTGCTGAGCCTGGTGGCGCAATCGCTGCCGGTCGACGTCACCTACCGCAGCCGTTATTGGGTGACCGTCAGCCCTCGGGTTTAACGCTTCAAAAAATAAATGAGGTGAATTCTCATTGCCGCTCGACCTGTAAGGAAAGGCCGATCAACAGGCCGGTTCTGTCCACTTCCTTCAGGAGCATCCCGCGGTCATGCAAGCGTTCCCCTCACAACGTTCTCCACTCAAGCGCGCGGTACAGGCCGCCTTGCTCGGTGCCTGCCTCAGTGGCGGCGCCGTGCCGCTGGCCGTGCTGGCCGACACCTTGGCGAGTGACACCCAGGCCCGCGACTGGAACATCGCCGCCGGCTCCCTGGCCAGTGCGCTGGACCAGTTCGCCCGCCAGGCCGGGATCAGCCTGTCGTACGACGCCACCAGCGTGGCCGGCAAAGCCAGCCCGGGCCTGAGTGGCCGCTTCGACCGCGAGCAAGCCCTCGGCCAGTTGCTTCGCGACCAGGGCCTGCAAGCCCAGCGCCAGGGCAGCAGCAACTGGCTGCTGTTGCCGCAAGTGGCCGACACCGGAGCACTCAACCTGGGCGCCACCACCGTCACCGGCGACCGCCTGGGGGCAACCACCGATGGCACCGGGTCCTACACCACCGGCGCAGTCACCATCGGTAAAGGTCAACACAGCCTGCGCGAAACGCCGCAATCGGTGAGTGTGATGACCCGCCAATTGATGGATGACCAGAACCTCACCACCATCGACGACGTGATGGAGCGCACGCCCGGCATCACCTCCTATGAATCGCCGATGGGCGGCAAGTATTTCTATTCCCGTGGTTTCAAGATGCTCGGCCAGTACCAGTACGACGGCGTGCCGCTGGACATGGGCAAGGACTACGCACAGGCCGACAGTTTCAGCGCCAACATGGCGATCTATGACCGTGTGGAAGTGCTCAAGGGGGCCGCCGGCATGCTCAAGGGCGCCGGCACGGCCAGCGGCGCAGTGAACTTCGTGCGCAAGCGGCCACAGGCCAGCCCCACCACCAGCCTGTCGCTGTCCGCCGGCACCTGGGACAATTACCGCGCCGACGTCGACACCGGCGGCCCGCTGAATGACAGCGGCACGGTGCGCGGCCGTGCGGCGGTCAGCCAGCAGAATCGTGGCTCCTACATGGACATCGCCAAGCGCCAGGACCAGGCCTTCTACGGCGCCCTCGACATCGACCTCAGCGCCGACACCACCCTCGGCCTTGGCGCCAGTTATGAAGATGTCGATGCCACCCCGTGCTGGGGCGGCCTGCCGCGCTACGCCGATGGCAAGAGTGCCAAGCTCAGCCGCTCGACCTGCCTGGGCCAATCCTGGAACGACTGGCAGAGCCGGCGCGCCACGTACTTCGCCGACCTCACGCAGCAGCTCAACGACGACTGGAAACTCAAGGTCGCGGCCGTGCACAGCCGCAACCTGCAAGACATCAAGTACGCCGCCAGCGAAGGCACCATTGCCTACGACAACCCAGCTCCCACCGCCGTCTCCTACGCGGCGCTGATGGATTACGACCACAAGGACTTCGGCCTCGACGCCTACCTCGACGGCAAATTCGAAGCCTTCGGCCTGCAGCACGAACTGATCCTCGGCGCCAACGGCAGCCGTGGCACCCAGGACGACATCTACGCGATCCAGAACCTGCCCACGCGCCAGAGCATTTACCAACCCAACCATCACTTCCCGGAACCGGCCGACAACACCTTCTGGCCCAACATGTACCGTGGCAGCACCATCAAGGAGACCGCGACCCAGTACGGCACTTACGCGACCTTGCGCCTGCGCCTGGCGGAGCCCTTGATGTTCATCGTGGGCAGCCGCGTGAGCTGGTACGAAAACCGTCGCCAGTCCTACAGCCTCGGTTGGGGCGAATGGTCGCTGCAGGATGCTCGCACGAAGGAAACCGGCGAGGTCACACCGTTCGCCGCGCTGATCTATGACCTCAACGAGCACCTATCGGTATACGCCAGCTACGCGGATATCTTCCAGCCGCAAAGCGCCTACGCCACCGCCGACGGCGCCGCGCTCAAGCCGAAAATCGGCGACAACTATGAGCTGGGCATCAAGGGCGAGTGGTTCGAGGGGCGCCTCAACAGCTCCCTGGCGCTGTTTCGCTCCATCGAGAAAAACGGCGCCGAAACCGACTACCTGAGTTTCTGCCCGACCTCCGCCGATGGCTATTGCTACACCGATACCGGCAAGGTCCGCGCCCAGGGCGTGGAGGCCGAAGTCAGCGGCGAACTACTCGAACGCCTGCAGGTGTCCGGCGGCTACACGTACACCCAGACCAAGACCCTGAAGAACATCAACAGCGCCGCAGAAGGCGGTGTTTCCAACAGCTACGTACCGCGCCACATGCTGCGGATGTGGGGCGACTACCAGCTCGACGGCGCGCTGTCGAAATGGAGCGTGGGTGCCGGGGTCAATGCCCAGAGCAGCAATTACCGCGTACAGACCATCAAGCTGGAACAGCCAGGCTACGCGACCTGGAGCGCGCGCCTGGCCTACCGTCTCGACGACACCTGGACCGTGGCGGTCAATGGCAACAATCTCTTCGACAAAACCTATTACAACACCGTCGGAACTGCATCATGGGGCAACTTCTACGGTGAACCGCGCAATTTCACCGTTAGTTTGAAAGGCAACTTCTGATCCCGCGAAACCCCCAGTGGCAGGGCACTTAGTGCGCCCTGCCACGCCCTCTTTGTCCCCCCTTCCTACTGCCGCTGGAAAAAGGTTTGTCCTTTAAAGAGGAAAAATCTCACATTTGTTCCTACACTCAAAAACACACCCATTCACCGAGTGTTCGGACAAGGAACGTCAATAAAATGCCACTGAAAAGACTGATTAACCTGTCTAGCACGCCACCTCCGCACCATCGTCAATTCGTTGACTAATCACGAAAAGGGAACACTCCTTTAGTCACTATCGCCGCAAAATCCCTTCAAATGGATAGCTTCACTGATATGTGCATTTGGATTGGTAGTTGCGTATTACCCAGAGTAGCCGTAGTTCGAAGTGCCCTCTAACGCCATCGCGGCTTTATTGAAGCGACAACGAACAACAGCAACTGGAGTGCAATGAGGGATGTTTTATGCGAGAAAAGTCGTCCGTCGACAGCCTGTTTTTAACGCGCGCCGGTTTTGTTGAGTTCTTTGTCGTTTTCGTCAAATTGATCCATGGCCTCACGGCCATTCTGCCGCCGCTGGTCCTGGTGCTTTTCCTGGACCCGTTGGCCCCTGAGTTGCGCCCGCATTTCATCGGCCTGCTGGTATTTTTCGCAGTGCTGACCATCATTCTGTTCCAGGCCCTGGGCATCTATTCCGAGGAGCTGTTCAGCAACCGCCTGCGTCTCAAAGCCAAGATAAAGGCCTGGACCGCAGCGTTTTGCATCCTGCTGTTCATGTACCAGATCCTGCAGTTTTTCCCGCAGTTGAGCCCGCGCAACCTGGCCGTATGGTACGTCGCCAGCCTGGGCCTGCTGTGCCTCGAACGCCTGGTCATGCTGCGCCTGTACCGCCGGCTGATGAGCGCCGGCAAGTACCTGCAACGCACGGTGATTCTGGGCTTTACCGACACGGCCGTGCACGTTGCCGACCACCTGCAGCGCAACGGTGATATCCGTTCCGGCCTGATCGGTTTTATCGACGACCGCACCGAGCGGATCCCCAAGGAGCTGAGCAACCTGCCCTTGCTCGGCAACACTCGCGACCTGGAAAAACTGATCCGCGCCGAGCAGGTCAACCAGGTCATGATCTGCCTGCCGTGGGCCGCCGAGCAACGCATCCACGGGCTGGTCAACCGCCTGCGGCAGATGTCGGTGAATGTGATGCTGGTGCCCGACATGGCCGCCCTGCGCTACGGCCACAGCCGCATCACCGACGTGGGCGGGATCCTGATGTTCAACACCTCGCAATTGCCCTTGCGCGGCTGGTCGCCGGTGATCAAGCGCTGTGAGGATTTCCTCCTGGCGAGCCTGGCCCTGGTGGCGTTGTCACCGGTGATGCTGGTGACCGCGATTGCGATCAAACTCGACTCCAAGGGGCCGGTGCTGTTTCGCCAGAACCGCTATGGCTATAACGACAACGAAATCCGCGTGTTCAAGTTCCGCTCGATGTTCACCGACCAGAGCGACTTCACTGCCGAGCGCCAGACCACCCGCCAGGACCCGCGCATCACCCGCGTGGGTCGCATCATCCGCAAGACCAGCATCGACGAGTTGCCGCAGCTGTTCAACGTGCTGCTGGGCAACATGTCCATGGTCGGCCCGCGCCCGCACGCCACCGCCACCAAGGCCGCGGGCATTCCCTTCGAAGTGGCGGTGAGCGAGTACAGCTCGCGGCACCGGGTCAAGCCCGGCATCACCGGCTGGGCGCAAATCAATGGTTACCGGGGTGAGACCGACACCCTGTTCAAAATCCAGAAACGTGTCGAGTACGACCTGGAGTACATCTCCAAGTGGTCGGTGTGGTTTGACTTGTACATCGTCTTCATGACGGTCCCGGCCGTCCTTTCCACCAAGGAAGTCTATTGATGAATACCCTCAACGGATTAATTCCCTGCATCATTTCCGGTGGTTCGGGCACGCGGCTGTGGCCGGTGTCCCGGCAGAACATGCCCAAGCCGTTCATGCGCATGCGCGATGGCCAGAGCCTGCTGCAAAAGACCTTCCAGCGCGCCGCCAAGCTGCCCGGCGTGGAAAGCGTGTTGACGGTGACCAACCGCGACCTGCTGTTTCGCACCCTGGATGACTACCGCCTGGTCAACAAGGCGCACCTGCCGCTGGATTTGCTGCTGGAGCCGTTCGGCCGCAACACGGCCGCGGCGATTGCCGTGGCGGCGCTGCATGTGCAGGAACATTTCGGCGGCGATGCGCAATTGCTGGTGATGCCTGCCGACCACTTGATCCTCAATGAAGTCGCGTTCGCCGCGGCGGTGACCCAGGCCCGCGACCTGGCCGAGGCCGGCTATCTGGTGACCTTCGGCATCCAGCCCGACCACCCGGAAACCGGCTTCGGCTATATCGAACAAGGTGAGCCGCTGAGCACCGGCAACCGGGTCAAACGCTTCGTCGAGAAGCCCGACCTGGCCACTGCCCAGGCCTACCTCGACGGCGGCAAGCACCTGTGGAACGCCGGCATGTTCTGCTTCAAGGCCAGCACCCTGGTGGAGGAACTGGCCACCCATGCCCCCGACGTGCTGGAGGCCGCGCGCGCCGCGCTGGAACACAGCCAGAGCCTGCAGAACAAAACCTCGCGCCAGCGTGAGCTGGACGCCGATGCGTTTGGCAGCGCGCCGGATATTTCCATCGACGTGGCCCTGATGGAAAAGTCCCAGCAAGTCGCCGTGGTGCCCTGCGATATCGGCTGGAGCGACATCGGTTCCTGGGAAGCGCTGCGCCAGCTCACGCCCAGCGATGCGCACGGCAACCAGGTCAACGGCGAAGCGATCCTGCATGACGTGCACAACTGCTACATCGACTCGCCCAAGCGCGTATTAGGCGCGGTGGGCGTGCGTGACCTGATCATCGTCGACACCCCGGATGCGCTGCTGATCGCCGACGCCAACCGCAGCCAGGACGTGCGCTACATCGTCGCCGAACTCAAGCGCCAGAACCACCCGGCGTACAGCCTGCACCGTACCGTCACGCGGCCGTGGGGCACCTACACCGTGCTCGAAGAAAGCAGCCGCTTCAAGATCAAGCGCATCGTGGTCAAGCCCCAGGCCTCGCTGTCATTGCAGATGCACCACCACCGCAGCGAACACTGGGTGGTGGTCAGCGGCGCGGCGCAGATCACCAACGGCGAGCGTGAATTCCTGATCAACGCCAACGAGTCCACATACATCCCTGCCGGGCACAAACACCGGCTGACCAACCCCGGCATCATCGACCTGGTGATGATCGAGGTGCAGAGCGGCGAGTATTTGGGCGAAGACGACATCGTGCGCTTCGACGACATCTACGGGCGCGCCCCTCTCGAGGCGAAGAAATGACATGCGCACTTCGCTGATCATCCCGACCCGAAACGCCTCCAGCCACCTGGCGCGCTTGCTGCCGGCGCTGAAGATGCAAACCCTGCAACCGGACGAGATGCTGGTAGTCGACAGCGCCTCCAGCGATGACACCGTGGCGCGTTTTCGCGAGTTCGGTGCGCGGGTCGAGGTGATCGACGCGCGTGATTTCAACCACGGCGGCACGCGCCGCTGGGCCAGCGAACAGGTGGGTGGCGACGCGCTGATCGTCATGACCCAGGACGCCATCCCCGCGACCCCGCAGACCTTCGCCAACCTGCTGGAGGAATTGCAGCAGGACCCGCTCAACGGCGTGGCTTATGGTCGCCAGCTGCCGCACCCCGATGCCGGGGTGCTGGGCGCGCAGTCGCGGCACTTCAACTACCCGGAGCAGAGCCGCAGCAAAAGCCTGGCCGATGCGCCCGTGCTGGGGATCAAGACCTGCTTCAGCTCCGACTCGTTTTCGGTGTACCGGCGCAGCGTGCTGCAGGCGGTCGGCGGCTTTCCCGCCGACGTGATCGGCAGCGAAGACGCCTACGTTGCGGCGCGCATGCTGCTCGAAGGCTACAAGGTGCGCTACGCCGCCACGGCGCTGGTGCATCACTCCCACGATTACAAACTCATGGATGAGTTTCATCGCTACTTCGACATTGGCGTGTTCTACGGTCGCGAACCGTGGATCAGACAGGCCTTTGGCGACGCCGGCGGTGAAGGCAAACGCTATGTGCTGGCCGAACTCGCGGCCTTGCGCAAAGCCGGTGCCTTGCACCGCGTACCCGAAGTGCTGGTGCGCAGCGCGTTCAAGTTGCTCGGCTACCGCCTGGGCCATCTTGAGCGCCGCCTGCCGCTGGCCCTCAAGCGGCGCATCAGCATGTTTCCCGGTTATTGGAGGTGAGCAGCATGACCCACAGGAAGTCCCGCTTGATCAAACCCGCCGTGCTCGCCTTGGCCATGCTGGCCCTGTCGGCCTGCAATACACCGGCACGCATCGTCCCGCCCGACGACCAGACTGTCGAGGACGGCAAGCGCGCCCTCGACCAACTCGCCCAACTGCCGCCGGCGGTGGAACGCATCCGCATCGGCGACCAGTTGCGTATCGTCCGCGATGCCGGCGAGATGCCGACGCTGTCGGCGTTCAACGTCAGCACCATCTACGAGCTGACGCTGTACACGGTGCAGAACGACGGCAAGATCAACTACCCCTTCCTGGGGCCAATCCAGGTGGCGCATCGCACCCCCGCCGAGGTCGCCGCCGACCTGACCAAGAGCCTCGCGCCGGTGTACCGCGAGCCACGCGTGACGGTGAACATCAACCAGGCACCGGGCAACTCGGTGATTGTCGGTGGCGCGGTGAACAACCCGACGGCGGTCCAGATCGCCACGGCCAACACACTCGAGCAGGCAATCGTCGGCGCCGGCGGGGTCAACCCCTCGGGCAACGCGAGCATGGTCGCCTTGCTGCGTGAAGATGCCCAAGGCGCCTACCACGCCTACTTTCTGGATTTCAGCCAGTACCTCAAGACCGGCCCCAACGGGCGCAAACAAGTGCCGCTGCAACGCGGTGACGTGGTGTTCGTGCCCAAATCCAACGTGGGCGAGCGCATCCAGGGCGTGGATACCTACCTGAACCAACTGATCCCGTTCACCAAATCCATTGGGGTTGGCTACAACTACACCAGAACCAGCGGCGGCAATAACTAAAGGAGCGACATCCCATGATCGAGATCCGTTCTTTTCGTGATCTTCTGCGCCTGTTTTTCATCTTCCGCCACGAGTTCAAGCTGGCGGCCATCGCAGCGCTGGTGATTATCCTGCTCGGCGCTTTCCTGCTGCCGGCCAAGTACGAGTCCACCGCACGCCTGCTGGTCAAACCGGGGCGTGATTCGACCCTGCCGATCGAGATCAGCAACCGCCAGGCGCTGGTGATGCCCAGCACCCAGCGCGACCCGATCGTCGATGAGGAGCGCCTGCTCACCGGGCGCCCGATCGTGCGTGCGGTGGCCGAGCACTACCTGGAAGTGATCAACAATGCGCCGCCGCCCGAAGGCTTTTTCAAAAGCGCCAAGCATTACCTCAAGGAAGGCGTGGGCGCAGTCTTCGATGGCCTGCGCGTGGTCCTGGAAACCCTCGGCGTGGTGGAAAAAACCACCCCTGTGGAACGCCTTGCCGCCGGCCTGGAAAAGAGCTTTGAGGTGAGCCACGCCGCCGGCTCAACGGTGATGGACATCAGCTTTACCTGGGGCGACCCGGAAATTGCCCAGGCGGTGGTCAAGGACTGGGTCGAGACCTACATCAACGAACGCACCCAGGCCCTGGGGCGCAAGAGCCTCTATGCCTTCTACGAAGGCCAGGTGAATACCAGCGCCACCGAGATCAAGAGCTACAAGGAGCAGATCCTCAAGCACCTGAACGAGATCGGCGCGGCGAGCATCACCGACCGCCTGGAAGACTTGTCCGAGCGCATCAACGTGCTGCGCGGCGAGACCTTCAATACCACCCGCCTGATCGCCTCGTCCGACAGCGCCATCGAGAGCACGCGCAACCAGCTCAAGGGGCAGCCCAAGGAAGTCACCACGGTGCGCCAGATCGCACTGAACCCGCAGCAGCAGGACTTGCGTCGCCTGCTCAACCAGAAGCTGCTGGAACGCGCCGACATGATGCGCACCTACACCGACAACGCGCCGCCGGTCAAAGCGCTGGATGCGTCGATCCGAGCGATGCAGGCCCAGGTCGCCAACGAGAGCAACACCGTGCAGGCCTCGGAGAACCGTGCGCCGAACACCCTGGAAATCCACCTGCAGCGGGTGCTGCTGGATGAATCGAGCAACAACCTGGCCCTGCGCACCCAACTGGTTCAACAGCAGAAGCAACTGGTCAACCTCGAAGACCAGCGCAAGCAGGCCCTGGAGATCGAACCGGAGCTGGCGCGCCTGTCCCGTGAGCTCAGCGCCACCGAGCGCAACTACGCGCTGTACGTGGACAACCTGGAAAAATCGCGCATCGACCGCGAGCTGGACAACAGCCAGATCAGCAACATCGCGGTGATCGAAGAGGCCACCCTGAACCCGGGTCGGATCTTCCCGAAAACCCTGTTGATGCTGGTGTTGGCGATCCCGTTTGCAATCGTCGTCGGCCTGCTGGTGATCTACCTCTGCTACCTGCTCGACCAGCGCATTCACGACGGTGGCCTGGTGGAACGCAAGTTCGGCTTGCCGCTGTGGACCACCCTGCCGGAGCTGGACACCACCACCGCGCAAAGCGCCAACGCCTTCAACGCAAGTATCTACCGGCTGTACAGCCTGTTGCAGCCCGACCGCATTGCCGAACGCGGCCTGACCCTGGGGCTGACGTCGGCGCGGCATGGCGAAGGCGTGACCTTTGTGGTGGAACAACTGCGCCTGTTGTTGCGCGAGAACGGCATCAATGTACGGGTCGGCGGGCTTGAAGCCGCCGCACCGGGCGAAGTGGTGCTGCTCGACGCCTCGGCCTTGCTCGACAACCGCGAAGCCTTTATCACCTTGCGCCGCGCCGACCTGATCGGCCTGGTGGTGGAAGCACGCAAAAGTACCGTGCCGGTGGTCGAGCATGCGCTGTCGATCCTCAATACCGCGTTTGGCAAGGTCGACGGCATCATCATCAACCGTCGCAAGTTCGAAGTGCCGAGCAAAGTGCTGCAGACCATCGCCAAGTACCGGGGAGCGTTCTGATGCGTATCGCCCTGCTTGCACCCTTGCCGCCGGAAAAAAACGGCATCGCCGACTACGCGAACCACTTTCGCACGGCGCTGGAGCAGCTTGGGGTGACGGTGCTGACGCCGTTGGCCGGGGTGGCGGGCACTTCCGAGGCGATCAAGCACGCGGTCGCGACGTTCAACTGGCAGACCGTGGACCTGGTCCACGCCGAGCTGGGCGGCGGGCGCCTGGGTGAGTTCCTGGCCCTGCGCGAGTTGCGCAAGGCCTACTCGCACTTGCCGCTGACCGCCACCGTGCACGACCCGGAGCGCATTGTGTGGCGCCGCGAGCGCCTGCCGTTTCCGCTGAACCTGCTGGAGCGTTTGCCCAGCCCCTTGCCGCAGGCGGCCGTGGTACTGGCCGACCCATTGACCCTGCGTGAGGAACGCCAGGTCGCCAAGGGCCTAACCCGCCTGGTGACGCTGACTCGCCTGGGCGCCGATTGCCTGCGCCTGCGCATGCAACTGCCGCCCGGCAAGGTGGCCGTGATCAACCACGCCAACCTCGCCGTGCCACCGGCACCGCTGCCCGCGCTCGACACCCTGCGCCTGCTGTATTTCGGGTTCATCTACCGCGGCAAAGGCATCGAAGACCTGGTGCAGGCGCTGGCCGATGTCTTCGCACAGGCCCCTGAACTGCGCGGCCATGTGCGCCTGACGCTGGCCGGCGGCACGGCGGCGGAAATGGCCTTTGGCGCCGGCGGCAACTACCTGGAGCAACTCAACAGCCAGATCGCCGCACTCGGCCTGACCGACGCCATCGACTGGCGGCTGAACCTGCCGGCCGACGAAATTGCCCAGACCATCCAGGCCCATCATGTGATGGTGCTGCCCTACCGCGAATCGAAAAAACTCGGCCTGCTCGGGCGCCAGCGCGGCACCAGTGGCGCGCTGTCCTGGGCCGCCGCCTGCGGGCGCGGAGCAATCACCTCCGACGCACGCGCGTTTGCCGAGGAAGTTGCCAGTGGCAATGGCGCCATCTACCCCGAAGGCGATGTGGCGGCGCTGGCCGAACAATTGCTGCGCCTGGCGCGCACGCCGGCGCTGGCCAGGGACTGGGCCGAACGCGCCGGCGAGATCGGCCGTGAACGCCTGTGGCCGCTGACCGCGCAGAAGTTCACCGAAGTGTTTGCCGAAGCCATCGCAGGAGCCCGCCATGGCGCGTAGACAAACGTTCCTTGCCAGCCTTGCGGTGGTCGCCGTGCTGGGCCTGACCGCCGTTTTGTGGGGGCGCCAGGCGGATGCCGAAAACCATGTGCTCAAGGGCAACAAGACCGTGGTGTGGAAGGACTTTTTGGGCGTGAACGCACAGTTCCTGTGGTTCAGCCCCCAGCGATACCAGATGCAGATCGACCGTCTCAAGGACTTGGGCCTGGAGTGGGTGCGCCTGGACCTGCATTGGGATCAGTTGGAGCCGGCGCAGAACCAGTATCAGGTGGCCACCCTCGATCAACTGGTCGGCAAGCTGCAAGACAATCAACTCAAGTCGGTGTTCTACCTGGTGGGTTCGGCGCCCTTCGCCACCACCGCGCCGGCCGGTGCGCCCTATCAGGACCAGTACCCGCCCAAAGACCCGAACGTGTTCGCCAACCGCATGGCGCTGCTGGCCCAGCGTTACCCCAGCGTCAACGCCTGGCAGGTGTGGAACGAACCGAACCTGCTGGGCTTCTGGCGCCCGGTGGCAGACCCGGCCGGCTACGCCACGCTGCTCACCGCCAGCGCCGCCGCACTGCGCGCAGTCGCCCCGAACACCCCGGTGGTGGCGGCCGGCATGGCGTTCTTCAGCGAAATGCCCAACGGCCAGACCATGTTCGACGCCCTTGCCGCGCTGGGCGTGGCCAGCCTGAACACCGTCGTGTCCTATCACCCCTACACCCAATTGCCCGAAGGCAACGATCCGGCCAACCTCGACTTTATCGCCAAGACCACCCAGCTCAACCAGGCCCTGCGCAACGGCGGCGTGCAAACCTTGTGGAGCACCGAGTGGGGCTGGTCGACCTACCCCGGCCCCAAGGACGCCCAGGACATCATCACCCAGCAGGGCCAGGCCGATTACGTGGTGCGGCGCCTGGCGCTGATGAGCGCGCTGGATTACGACCGCATCTTCCTGTTCACCTTGAGCGACCTCGACCAGCGCGCCAGCGTGCGCGACCAGTTCTACGGGCTGCTGGACATCGACGCCAACCCCAAGCCGGTCTACACCGCGCTGAAGTATTTCCTCGACGTCAGCGGGCCGTCGCTCACCCCGGGTGACCCGCCGGTCGCCGACGCCTTGCCCGACGGCCTGTTCAGCATTGGCTGGACGCGTGCCGATGGGCGCAAGGTGTGGTTCTTCTGGTCTGCCGAAGGCGGTAACGCGCACTTGCCCAACCTGGCCAGCGCCACCCTGTACGACCCGTTGCGCGGTACGCAAACCCCGGTAAGCGGCACCAACGGCCTGACCGTACCGGTCAAGCCGAACCTGCAAATCCTGTTATGGGACTGAGGCCTGCCATGCGCATTTTATGGATCCTGCCCTACTCGCCCTGGCCCGCCACCAGCGGCGGCAAGACGCGTCAGTTCCATCTGCTGCGCAGCCTCGCCGCGCGGGGGCACCGGATCACCTTGCTGCTGCATGACAAGCACCCGGTGTCGCTCGCCGACCGCCAGGTGCTGGAGGCGTTTCTCGAGCAACTGATCGTCCTGCCGCGCCGCCCGCTGCGCAGCGCCACGACCCTGTTGGCCGGGCTGTTTGCGCCCTACCCGCTGCTCGCCAGTGTGAATGGCCTGTCGGGCGCCTTGCAGGACACCTTCAACAGGTTGCTGGATGAGCACTGGGATGTGGTGCAGATCGAGCACACCTACACTTTCCAACCTTACGAAGATGCGCTGGCACGCAAATCCCAACCGTTCGTGCTGACCGAGCACAACGTCGAATCGGCCCTCGGCGCCGCCACCTACGACCGTCTGCCGCGTTGGGCGCTGCCGTTCATTCGCTACGATCAATGGCGCTATGCACGTTGGGAGCGCCGGGTCATGCGCCAGGCCACACAGGTAATCGCAGTGACCGACAGCGATGCCCAGGTGCTGGAAAAAATCGCCGGCAAGCCGGTGCCGGTGGTGGTCAATGGCGTGGACTGCGACCACTTCGCCGCCGCCCGGCCCGACCCGTCGACACGCCGCGTGCTGTTCCTTGGCAACTACGAATACGCGCCGAACGTGGACGCCATCGAGTGGGCCCTGGATGACATCCTGCCCAAGGTCTGGGAGCGCTGCCCGCAGGCGCGCATGAGCGTCTGCGGCTTCGGCATGCCGGCCAGTTGGCGTGAACGCTGGCAGGACCCGCGGATCGAATGGCAAGGCTTCGTGCCCAACCTGCTGGCGCTGCAATCGAGCTGTTCGGTGTTCCTCGCACCGTTGCGCCATGGCGGCGGCTCCAAGCTCAAGGTGCTGGAAGCCCTGGCCGCCGGCCTGCCGCTGGCGAGTACCGCACAGGGCGTGTCGGGGCTGGACCTGGTGGAAGGCCTGGACTACCTCGGCGGGCAAACCGCTACCGCGTTGGCGGACGCGGTGGTGCGCCTGTTGCAGTTCCCCGATGCCGCCGAACCGATGGGTGAAGCCGGCCGCGCCTATGTACGCCGCGCCCATGACTGGAGCGTTGCCGCCAGTCAGTTGGAGCAGGTGTACGCGAGCCTTTTACCGCTCACGCACAAGGAGCCCGCATGCGTGTAGGCCTGGATTACCGCACCGTCGGCACGTCGCCGCAATCGGGCATCAGCCGCCAGGTGTATGCGCTGGAAAGCGCCCTGCGCACCTTCCCAGGCATCGAGCTTGAGCGCTTTACCGTGGCGCCGCTGGGCGACGAAACCCGCTTGAAGGCCCATTGCCCGGCCTGGGGCTGTGCCAAGACTGCCATGCACCAACCGCAGAATCGCCTGCGTTTCGAGGCTGGTTTTTTGCCACGCGCCTTGCGTGAGCAGCACATCGACCTGTACATCAGCACCTTCAATATGGGCCTGCCGTTGCCGCCCAAGCCCAAGGGCCTGCGCAGCGTGGTGCTGTTGCATGACCTGTTCCAGATCACCTTGGACAACTACCACGCCAACCGCCTCAAGGCGCTGATCTACAAGACCAGCGATCGCCTGTCGATTGCCTACGCGGTGCACAGCGCCGACCGCGTGTGGACGCCGTCGCAGTACAGCGCCGATGAAACCGCGCGGCTGTTTCCCAAGGCTGCGGGCAAGATTCGCGTGCTGCCCAATCAGGTCGACGCCTTTGCCGAGCTGGCGGCGGACCTGTCGGCGCGCCAACTGCCGGAGCGCTACTGGTTGCTGGTGGGCACGCGCGAGCTGCGCAAGAACGTGCCGTTTCTGGTCGATGCCTGGCAGCAGGCGCGACGCCAGGCCCCTGGCGTGCCGGAGTTGGTGCTGGTGGGCAGCCTGGAACACCTGCCCGAGTCCCAGCGCACACTGCCGGGGATTCGTGCACTGAGCGGCGTGTCGGATGCCGAGTTGCATGCGCTGTACCGGCAGGCGTCGCGCCTGTGGCAACCTTCTTACGCCGAGGGCTTTGGCCTGCCGGTGATCGAAGCCCTGAGCGTTGGCACGGCAGTGGCCGTGGCCAGCGGCACCTCGCTGGATGAAATCACCCCGCCGTCGGCGCCACGTTTTTCGCCTACCGACGGCCCGGCGCTGGTGCAGTTGATGGTCAGCCTGGCGCAGCAGCCTATTGAAGAATCCGCCGCGCAACGGCGCCAATGGGCGGAGCGTTTCAACCATCACGCCTACCGTCGACGCCTGGCCGAACTGATCGAGGAACTGAAGTGAGAGTGAACCTGGCAAGCCTCGTCGCGGTGCTCTTCGGCCTGCTGTTCGGCGCCCTCGCCCTGCTGCTTTCACCGGCCAAGGCCTTCCTCGCCGTGGTCGGCCTGGCGGGCGCGGTGACGATCCTGCGCTTTCCGTTCTGGGGCCTGTTGCTGTTTGCCCTGGTGGCGACGTTCATGCCGTTTTCGACGATCAACCTCGGTATCCGCAGTACCGTCAGCGAAGCGATCCTGGCGCTGACCTGGGGCGCCATCCTGTGGCACAGTTTTCTCGCGCGCCTGCCCGACACACCAGGCCTGGCGCGGCGCCCCACCGACCAGATGCTGTTGTGGCTGATGCTGTTCAGCGTGTTCCCGTTCATTGTCGGCCAGGTCACCATCCATGCCGACACCAGCGGCGTGGCCAACTGGCTGCGCTGGTTGCTGAACCTGTCCGGGGTGTTTATCGCGGCCAAACTGCTGGTGGACCACAAGCACCGGGAAGCGCTGGTGATCGCCCTGCTGCTGGGTACCCTGGCGATGCTGGTGCTGTCGATCGCGGTGTTTGTGCGCACCCGCTCCGGCGCCGGGATTGCGCCGATCCTGGCGCTGTTCAACTACGCCAACTTCGACATGCTCAAATTCGGCCTGGAGGCGATGTCCTCGCGCATGGGCTCGCCGTGGACGCACCCGAATGCCATCGGCGGGATCATGGCGCTGCTGCTGCCGTTGGCGTTCTGTTTCGGCATGACCGAACAAGGCTGGAAACGCGCTCTCGGCCTGGGCGTGGCGTGCCTGGGGGCGGCCGCCTTGCTGTTGGCGAGCAGCCGCGGCGCGATGGTCAGCCTGGCGTTGGTGCTGATGTGGATGGCCACGCGGCGCGTGCCGTACACCGGGCGGCTGTTGATGATCGGCGCGGCGCTGACCGTGGCGCTGGTGATTGCCTACCCGCCGTTGCAGGAGCGCCTGGCAACGATTTTCTCTTCGGACAACGCCAGTACCGAAGTGCGTTTCGACGAATACCGCATGTTCCCGCAGGCGGTGGCGGCCTACCCGTTCGGCATCGGCTTCAAGGTCGACCCGCCGGTGCCGGGCACGCATTTCCTGGGGATTTCCAACCTGTGGCTGAACTACATCTACAAGATCGGCATCGTCGGCATGCTGTTCTTCGTGGCGGTGACCGTGCGCTGGTGGCGTGAGGCCCGTCCGGAAAAAGGCCCGATTCGCCTGACCAAGGACAACGCCCTGTGGCTGGGCACCACCGGTGGGATTCTGTCGGCGCTGGTCAGCGGTTTGTTTGACCACTACTTCAGCTTCGCAGTGGTGATGGTGGCGCTGTTCTGGTTGATGGTCGGCATCAATGTGCTGGAGGCGCGGCGCCTGTTTCCGGCGCGCCTGCCGCAGGTCAAGACGGTGGTGTTTCGCAAGCCGCTGCTTGATGGCGCGCGTCCCTGATGCTGGGCTCGGCCGTTTGGCTGACCCTGGCGACCCTGCTGGGCCTGTGCCTGGGGTTTGCGCGTGAATGGTTGCTGGTGGCGGCGTGGGGCGCGGGTGAGCGCAGCGATGCGTTTCTGATCGCGCTGTTTTTACCGGAAGCGCTGCGCATGTCCCTGGCGGGTGGCGTGCTGAGTGCCGCCGCGCTGCCGCTGTACCTGCAGCGCAAGGACGGTGAGCGCCTGGATTGGCTGGCCGTGTTGTTCCCGGCGTTGATGCTGATCGCGCTGGTCACCAGCCTGCTGCTGACGCTGCTCGCGCCATGGCTGGTGCAGCTGCTCGGCCCCGGCTTGGCGGCCAGCGCCACCGCCCTCGCCGCGAGCAATTTGCAGATCGTCGCCTGGTGCGTGCCGGGGTTGATGCTGCATGCGCTGTTCAGCATTCCGTTGCAGGCGGGCGAGCGTTTTGTGCTGGCGGGGCTGGGCTCGTTGCTGTTCAACCTGCCGCCCGTGACCTACCTCGCCCTCGCCGGCACCGCGACTCAACCGCACTCGCTGGCCCTGGCCTGCCTGGCGGGCAGCTTGCTGATGCCGCTGGCGTTGTTGCCGTCGGTGTGGCGCCAAGGCTGGCGGCCGTGGCGTTGGCAGCTGACCTTCGCGCCGCTGCGGGAGCTGGGCCAGCGCATCGGCCCGCTGTTGCTGAGCAACGGCGCCAGCCAGGGCCTGGCCCTGATCGAGCGCCTGGTGGCGTCGCTGTTGGGCGAAGGCGCGGTGACCTGGGTCAACCTGGCCCGCAAACTGATGAACCTGCCGCTGATTGCGCTGATGAGCCTCAATCAGGTGCTGCTGGGCATGATGAGCCGGCGCCAGGGCGATGAGCGCCTGGCCCTGCTCAAGCGCGGCCTGGAAACCGCCAGCGTGCTGACCCTGCCCGCCGGCGTCGGCCTGGTGGCGGCAGCGCCGAGCCTGGTGGCGCTGCTGCTGCCCAAGCAATCGGTGGATTCGCCATTGCCGCTGCTGCTGGCCTGGTTCGCCGTACCGTTGGTATTCGGCGCCTGGAACGCCTTGCTCGCCCGCTACGCCTATGCCGCCGGCGACACGCGCCAGCCGTTGCGCTGCGAGTTGCTCGGGAGCCTGGTCAACGTGTTGCTGCTGGGTGCCCTGCCCTTTGTGTTTGGCCTGGCCGGAATCCCGCTGGCCGCGCTGGCCGGGGTGATCTGCACCGCGTTGCTGCTGATGCAGCGCCAGGCATTGCTCGACGCCCTGCCCTGGGTGCGCCAATGGCTGCTCAGTGCACTGGTGATGGGGTTGGCGGCGCTGGCGCTGTTTCGTATTGAAGGCGTGTGGCTGCAACTGGGGTTGAGCACCTTGGCCGGCATCCTGGTGTTGCTGGGGATGGGACTATGGCTCAAGCCGTGGCGCAAGGCATGACGGCGTGCCAGTTCCTGCCAGGGGCTGTGCGGTTCACAGAGGGAGGATGAACAGGTGAAACATCGTTGGATTCAAATGGATATCGCCAAAGGCATCGGCATCCTGGTGATCGTGTATGCCCACAGTTGGTTTGTCGCCACGTCCCCGGACCTGATGTACCCGATCCTGGCGTCGTTCGTGCTGCCGTTGTTCTTCTTTCTGTCCGGGGTGCTGTTCAAGCCGGAGCAGCCCTTCGGGGAGATGGCCGTGCGCAAGGCGGATGGCCTGCTCAAGCCGTTTTTCTTCACCATGCTGATGTATGTGATCGTGCGCGATGTGCTGCGTGGCCAACCGCTGCTACCGGACATCGGTGGCGTGCTGTATGCCTCGGTAGACACCATCCCGTGGCAAGCAATGTGGTTCCTGCCGCATTTCTGGGTGGCGATCCTGTTCAGTTGGGCGGTGTTGCGCCTGATCCAGCGCCTGCCGCTGGCGGTGAGTTGCGCGCTGACCCTGGTGCCGCTGCTGGTGGGCATCTGGATGCTGCCGTTTTTCTGGCAACTGCCGGTGACCGTGGGCGGGCAAACCTGGGTGCTGCCCGGCCTGCCCTTCAGCCTGGATATCACCCTGATCAGCAGCGCCTGTTTCATCTACGGCTACCTGCTGCGCAATTGGCTGCGCACCCATGCGGGGTCGCTGCTGACCTTGTTGGTGTCGGTGGTGTTGTTCGCCGCCGTGTTCCTCTATCGGGGCGACACCATGGACCTGGCGCAGCGCCGCTACGACCACTGGCTGTGGACCAGCCTGCTGGCGGTGATTGGCGTGTACGTGTGCTGGGCGCTGGCGCGGGTGCTGATGGTGTCGGCGCTGATCACGCGGGTGATGACCTATATCGGCCAGTCGACCCTGATCCTGTTGATCTTCCATGGGGAGATCCAGCACAAGACGTTTGACCTGATGGAGCGCCTGGGCCTGCCGCCATTTGTCGCGGCCTGCATCGGTTTTGTGGTGGGGGTTGGAGTACCGTTGTTGATCGGGGAAGTGATCAAGCGCGTGGCGTTCTTGCGGTTTTTCTACTTTCCGTTTCCGCAGCGTAAAGTTTCTGAACCGCGCACCTGAAGCCTGTGTGGCAAGAAAGCTTGCTCCGGCTGAGGTACGCAGCGCCGCCAAAACGCTTGCGGCTGCTGCGCCGTCGAGCGGGAGCAAGCTCCCTCCCTACCTAAGCGCTTCGATCAGCGCTGGGTCAGCCAGCGCCTTGGGCGCAGGTCAATCATCCAGTTGCTGTTGCGGCGCGGCATGCTTGGCCGGCTTACCCGCCTTGGCGCCTGGCTTCGCGGCCGGGGCGGCAGCGGGTTCAGGCTCGGCCGGGGCGGCCATTTCTTTCTCGGCCATCGGCATCTGGTCGATCGCGCTGAAGAATTCCTTCAGGTCGAGGGTATCCGGTGGCACGGTCTTCTCGACTTTCTTCTCGCCATCCTTGCCAACCAGGATCACCTTGGTGCCGCTGCCGGCGCCCAGCTTGAGGGCACGGATCAGCGCATTGGTTTCAGGCGGCGTGAGTTTCTTGTTGTCCTTGGGGTCCTTGGCGAACTTCTCGCCCTCGGCCCCAATGCTGCCGAACTTCACGGTGTAGAACACCATGCTGCGCTCTTCAAAGGCTTGCTTGGTGGCCGGCTCTTCCAGCTGTTTCTTCAGGTCCGTCAGCGCGGCGTTGCCGGAGTCCAACTCCACCACCACCAGCGGCCGGTACTTGCCCAAGTCCTGCTTGAGCGGGTTGATATCATCAGCAGCCAACAGCGGCCCCGTAAAAGCCATCAAGGTAGCCAGGGTCAGCGACCGGATGAGCATGCGCACCTCCTTTGAATTCCATGCAGGGTTCTTGAGTTTCATGTCTGCGACAGTCAAATTCAAGGATGATTCCTACACCACTTTAAGAAAGCGTAGGCCAGGACGCCCGCTACGCAAGGGTTTGGATAGGTTCAGGAGTCATTGTTTCTTCTGATTGCGGAAGCCCAGGCGCTGAGTTTTTCGCAGGCCGCCAGCGCGATCTGCTCATCGGTCTTGCCTGGATAGTGGCGGTCCACGGCGTCTGCGGCGATCAGCCCGGCAATCAGCGGCGTGCCCACCGCATCGGTCAAATCCAGCCACTCGCCCCAATTGGCGGGCGCGTCGTACCAGCGCAGGTAGCCGTCCTCGGACGCCGGCCACCAACGCCGATCGAACTGCAGCACGACTTTTTCCAGCCGGCCCATGGTGAACAGCTCCAGGGCGTGGCGATACGTCGCCGGCAAGTCCGGGGTAAAGCTCAATTGCTTGAGCACCGGTATCGGCACCGTGCAGATGCAGGCATCGGCATCCCGATCATCCACGCGCACACCGTGCTTGTCCCAACTGATGTGCTGCACAGGGTGGTTGAGGTGGATATCCAGGCCGCTGGCAGCGTCTGCCAGCAGTTGCCCGTAACCGTACGGCAAAAACTGGTCGCCATGGCCGACGCCCTCCTCGTCAAGCGTCTGGGTCGACAGCTGGTCCAGGGGCAAACCGGCTTCGAGGATCAAGTTCGCGTCGATGGCATAGCGTGCCGCGCGGCGCTCGCTGGCGGTCAAGGTGGCCAGGTAGCGGTCGACGCCCGGCGCCAACGGTTGCTGACGGTCGATGGCCTGTTTGAGTCGGGCATAGGCGCGGTTGATGTCCGGCAACGGGCCGTCCCACGCGGCGGCCAATGGCTGCGAGAAGTCCGTCGGGCGCCGCTCCAGGCCCAACTGCTCGGCACGCCGCGCCAGCGGGTTGATCGCATACTGCTGCAACCAGGCGGCGCCCACATCCACCATTTGCCCACCGAGGGCTACGCTGTGCACTCGCCCGCCGATGCGGTTACGCGCCTCGAGTACGCGCACCGCCACGCCCTGCGCCTGCAAGGCGCGGGCAGCGCCGAGGCCGGCAAAACCGGCACCGATGACAATCACCGTTCGAGCCGAGGTCGCGATCACCGCATTGGCGGCGCGCAGCCCGCTGTCCCAGGCGCTGTGGGTCATGGCCGAGTGATCGTGGTTGAAGGCTTCGCCAGCAAGAAACAGACGATTATCAATCGGCGTTGACAACAGGCGCCGCAGGCTCGGCTCGCCACCTGGCAACAACGCGCTGTAGGCGCCCTGGCTGAAGGGGTCATCGCACCAGCGCGTGACGTGCCAGGCGACAGGCCGCGGCGCGGTCATTGCGCGGGCCAATGCCGCGCGAATACGGGGGCCACGACGGGATCGGCATCCACTTGTGCAAGGCTCTGGGCAAAACCCGGCGCCAGGGCGGCCAGCGCTTCGCGCGCCGCGTCCCAGCGCGACACCGCCGCCGCCATGATGCCCAGCGCATTCGGCTCGCCGCCGGGCGCAAACAACTGGTCGGCAAACTGATCGGCAAACACCACCCAGGCCTGGTGCAGATAGCGCCGCGTGCCGGTGATCAACTGGTTCTGCACCACGGGTTCGGCCTCGCCCAGCCAGCGTTGCGGGTAGTCGATGATGCCAATGGCCGAATAACAGTTGGCGGCGATGTACACCAGGCCGCGCAGGATCTGCCCACGGTTGCCCACCAGCAGGTTGGCGTCGGGGTATTCCAGGCCCAGGTGGATCAGGATCGCCGCACTCTCCGTCAACACCTGGCCATCAGGGGTGACCAGCGTGGGGATCTGCTTGAGCGGGTTGATACGGGCCAGGGCGTCGGTGCCCGGGCCTTCCTGCCAGGAACTGGCATCCACGCGGTGCCACTCGACCTCGCAACGCGCCAGGGCGATTTCGATCATGCAGGAGCCGGACTCGTCGGTACCGTAGAGCGTGTACATGGGCCTTTCCTCCTATCGCAGCAGCTTCGCCTGCAGGTTGGCTTTCACCTGCGGCCATTCCGAATCGATGATGCTGAAACGCACCGAGTTGCGCTTGCGCCCGTCGGGCATGATGCGTTCATGGCGCACGATGCCTTCCTGCACGGCGCCCAGGCGCAGGATCGCAGCACGGGATTTTTCGTTGAGTTCATCCGTGGTGAACTGCACCCGCACGCAGTCCAGCACCTCGAAAGCGTAGGTCAGCAGCAGGAGCTTGGCTTCGGTGTTGATCGCGCTTTTTTGCGTCGACAGCGCCAGCCAGGTGTGGCCGATCTCCAGCTTGCGATTGACCCGGTCGACCTTCCAGAACCGCGTGCTGCCGACCACCTGGCCGGTGTCGCGGCGCACGATGGTGAACGGGATCACGCTGCCCGCAGCACGCCCGGCCAGCGCGGTATCAATGTATTGGTCGACGGTGCCGGGGCCCGGCACGTTGGTGACCTTGAGGTTCCACAGCTCGCCATCGGCGGCGGCGTCGAGCAAGGCGGCCTTGTGTTCGGGTTGCAGGGGCTGGAGTTCGACTGTAGTGCCGGTCAAGGTAATGTGAGTCATGGGAGCTGCGCCGTCGGGTGGTCGTCAGTGACCAAGAGTGCAGGCTCGCGCAGTGCCTCGGCAAGTGTTTTAGAACAGGCCCATTTGCCCGCCGACCAGGGTGCCGAAATCGTCATTCACGAACGGCAGGATCGCATCGGCTACCGGCTGCAATTGCCGGGTGACGTAGTGGTCGTAGTCAATCGGCGCCTGGCGCACCTCCAGCGGTTCGGGGCCGTTGACGCTGATCACGTAGCTGATCCAGCCGCCGCGCTGGTACTGGCGCGGACGCCCGAGGCGGTCGTTGTATTCATCGGCCAGGCGCGCGGCACGCACATGCGGCGGCACGTTGCGCTCGTAGTCATCCAACTGGCGGCGCAGGCGCTTGCGGTAGATCAGCAGCTCATCGAATTCGCCGCTGAGGGTACGGCGTACGTAGTCGCGAATGTAGTCCTGATGGGGCTGGCGATGGAAAATGCGCTGGTACAACTCCTGCTGGAACTGCCGGGCCAGGGGCGACCAGTCGCTGCGCACGGTCTCCAGGCCTTTGTAGACCATCTCTTCGCTGCCGTCGCTGCGCACCACCAGGCCGGCGTAGCGTTTCTTGCTGCCCTCCTCCGCGCCGCGAATGGTCGGCATCAGAAACCGGGTGAAGTGGGTTTCGTACTGCAGTTCCAGCGCGCTTTGCAGGCCGTATGCCGTGCGCAGGTGCTCACGCCACCAGGCGTTGACGTGCTGCACCAGCGCGTGGCCGATGCGGCTGGCGTCCTCTTGGGTATGCGCACCGCCGAGCCAGACGAAGGTGGAGTCGGTGTCGCCGTAGATCACTTCATAGCCCTGCGCTTCGACCAGCTCGCGGGTCTGGCGCATGATCTGGTGGCCGCGCATCGTGATGGACGACGCCAGCCGCGTATCGAAAAACCGGCAACCACTGGAGCCGAGCACGCCGTAAAAGGCGTTCATGATGATCTTCAGCGCTTGGGACAGCGGCGCGTTATGTTCGCGCTTGGCCTCTTCGCGGCCTTCGGACACCCGCGCAACGATGGCCGGCAGGCAATGGCGGGTACGCGAGAAACGCGCACCACGAAAGCCTTCCACAGAGGTGCTGTCGTCGGGGTGCTTGAGGCCTTCGATCAGGCCCACCGGGTCGATCAGGAAACTGCGGATGATCGACGGGTAGAGGCTTTTGTAGTCGAGCACCAGCACCGATTCGTAGAGGCCGGGGCGCGAGTCCATGACAAAGCCGCCGGGGCTGGCCTCGGGCGGCTTGTCGCCGAGGTTCGGCGCAACGAAGCCCTGGCGGTGCATCAGCGGCATGTACAGGTGGGTGAACGCGGCGACGGAGCCGCCGTTGCGGTCGGCCGGCAACCCGGTGACGCTGGCGCGTTCGAGGAGGAACGTGAGCAGCTCGGTCTTGGCGAAAATCCGCGTGACCAGTTCACAGTCCTTGAGGTTGTAGCGCGCCAGGGCGGGCTTGTCCTCGGCGAACATGCGGTTGATTTCGTCCATGCGCTGGTACGGCGTGGAGATGTCCTTGCCCTCGCCCACCAGGGTCTGCGCGACGTTTTCCAGGCTGAAGGATTCGAAGCTCCAGGTGGCCGAGCGCAGGGCCTCGATGCCGTCGATGATCAGCCGCCCGGCCGCGGCGGCGAAGTAGTGGTTACGGCTGCCATGCTCGCGCCAGGCCATCGGTTCGCCGCCGCGCCCGAGCAACAGCGGCACGCCCAGGCGCTGGGCATGTTCGTGGAGCACGCGCAGGTCGAACTGCACCACGTTCCAGCCGATGATTGCATCGGGGTCATGGAGGGCGAGCCATTGGTTGAGGCGCTCGAGCAGTTGGGCGCGGGTGTCGCAGTAGTCGAGCTTGAAGTCCACCGCGTCGGTTTTATTCGGCGGGCCGAGCATGTACACCTGGCGCTCGCCGCAGCCTTCGAGGGCGATGGAATAGAGATCGCCCTGGGCGGTGGTCTCGATGTCCAGCGACACCAGCTTCAGCGGCGGGCGGTAATCAGGCGCGGGTTTCATCTGCGCGTCAAGCAGCGTGCCGTCGGCATCGGCGACGCCGCCGAACCACACCGGGGCGGTGATGAAGCGCTCCATCATGTAGCGCTCGGGCGGGCGCACGTCGCCCTCGTAGACATCCACCCCGGCGGCACGCAGGCGTTTTTCCAGGTCCATCGCCTGGCGGTGCTGGCGCGTGTACAGGCCCAGCACCGGGCGATGGTGGAAGTCGCACAACTGCAGCGGGCGCAACTCGATATCGCGCTCGCCCTTGAGCAGCCAATCCAGCGGCTTGCGATGGGCCTCGGGGATAAACATCACCGAGGTCTGCACGGGTAGGCGGATACACCGTGGCCCGTGGTCGGTGGCCAGCCAGAAACTGACCTCCGTGCCCGCCGGGGTATCGCGCCAATGCCGGGTCAGGACAAAACCCTGCTGTAAATCCACCGTACCGCACCTCAGGAATCGCTTTCAGGGCGTGATTCTACTCGGCATCCGGGCAAACGCGATGGGCGATGGCATTTATCCGTCAACCCGCGCAGCAGGACACTGCGCGGGCCGCTGGTCGGCCGTCCGCGCAGGCACGCTCACGCGCTTCACAATTTTGTTGCAGAACATTAATAACAATCACTATCATTCGCACCGGAGTCGTATCCGCGCAGCGAGGACGCGCAACGTTGTTGCCCTTTTCCTCACCACTGACGGTTCGCCGTCCGGATCGACCATGCCCACCCGTACCCCATTCGCCGTGCCGTTTCGCCCGACCCTGCTCGCCCTTTGCTGCTCCCTGAGCCTTGCCGCTCACGCCGCAACCCCAGCCACCCCGCAGGATGCGAACCACAGTCAGGATGGCAACACGCTGGAACTGGGCGCCACCAACATCAACGCCGACGCCCCATCACCCGGCGCCCTGCCCCCGGTATATGCCGGCGGCCAGGTGGCACGCGGCGGCCAGTTGGGTGTGCTGGGCAACCAGGACATCATGGATGTGCCGTTCAGCATGTCCTCCTACACCGAGAAACTGATCCGTGACCAGCAGGCCGAGACGGTTGGTGATGTCCTGCTCAATGACTCGTCCGTGCGCCAGGCGTCAGGCTTTGCAAACCAATCCCAGGCGTTCGTGATTCGTGGCCTGCCGCTCAACGGCGACGATATTTCCTTCAACGGTTTGTACGGCATCCTGCCGCGCCAGTTGATGTCCACCGACGCCCTGGAACGCGTCGAAGTATTCAAGGGCCCCAACGCCTTTATCAACGGCGTGACGCCGAGTGGCTCGGGCATCGGCGGCGGTGTGAACCTGCAACCCAAGCGTGCCGATGACGTGCCTCTGCGCCGCTTCAGCACCGATATCAGCAACGATGGCCGCATCGGCGAACACCTGGACATCGGCCAGCGTTTTGGCGAAGACAATCGGTTTGGCGCACGGGTGAATATTTCCCAGCGCGAAGGCGATACCGGCGTGGACGACGAGAGCCAGCGTTCGAAGCTGTTTTCGGTCGGCCTGGATTATCGCGGTGATGCCCTGCGCCTGTCCGGAGACTTTGTGTATCAGAAGCAGCAAGTCAACGGCGGGCGTAACTCGGTGTTTCTCGGCCCGGGCCTGACCAGCATCCCCAACGCGCCCTCGGCGGACACCAACTACGCGCCGAAGTGGGACAGCACCAGCCTGGAAGACACCTTTGGCATGCTGCGCGGCGAGTACGACCTCAATGACAACTGGACCGCGTATGTCGCGGGCGGCGCCAAGCACACCCGCGAAATCGGCCGCTACTCGTCGCTCACCGTGATCGACGCGCAGGGCAATGCCACCGTGAGCGGCTCCAATATCGCCCACCAGGAAGACAACACCAGCCTGATGGCCGGCCTGAATGGCAAGTTCCAGACCGGCGCCGTCAGCCACAAGCTGAACCTCGGCCTGACCGGCACCTGGACCCAGGCGCGCAACGCCTTCGACTTTGCCTCCGGCACGCAAGCGACCAACCTCTACAACCCCGTCGATGTGACAGCGCCAGCCAAGGGTGGCTTCACCTCCGGCAGCGACCTGAACGACCCGGGCATCACCGCCAAGACCTTCGCGCGCAGCGCGGCGGTGTCGGACACCCTCGGTTTCATGGATGACCGCTTGCTGTTCACCGCCGGCCTGCGTCGCCAGGAGCTGGTGGTCCAGGGTTATGAATACGGCACCGGCTCACGCAACGCCAACTACGCCAAGGGCATCACCACGCCGGTGTATGGCCTGGTGTTCAAGCCGTGGGACCACGTGTCGTTCTACGCCAACCACATTGAAGGACTGGCATCCGGACCGACCGCCCCGGAGACCGCGGCCAATAACGCCAGGGTCACCAACAACGGCCAGACCTTCGCCCCCGCGCGTTCGAAACAGACCGAAGCCGGCGTCAAAGTCGACATGGGCACCTACGGTGCGACACTCGGTGTGTATCGCATCGAGCAGCCGACCCAGGGCTATTCCCAGCTGAATTCGGACGGCACCGCGACCTATGTGTTCCAGGGTGACCAGGTCAACAAGGGCGTGGAGCTGAATGTCTTCGGTGAACCTGTCCCAGGCCTGCGCCTGCTGGGCGGCGCCACTCTGATAAACACCGAGGTCAGCGGCACGGCCAACGGCACCAACGACGGCAACCGCGCTATCGGCGTGCCGTCGTTCCAGCTCAATGCCGGGGTGGATTGGGATGTGCCGGGCCTGCAAGGCGTGAGCGTGAATGGCCGCATGTTGCGCACCGGCGGCCAGTACGCCGACGCGGCCAACAACCTCAGCCTGCCGACCTGGAACCGGTTCGACGTGGGTGCGCGCTATAACTTCAAGGTCGATCAGCGGGATGTGACGCTGGGCGCCACGGTGGAGAACGTCGCCAATACCAAGTACTGGGAGTCGGCATTGGGCGGCTACCTGACCCAGGGCGATCCGCGCGTGGCGAAGTTGTCGGCGACGGTGGACTTCTAAACGTCAACGGGTGGCAGCCTCGGCTGCCATCCGTTGCAGGCTACCAGTCGTAGGACACGGCCAACGATGCCGTGCGCTCCTGCCCGTAATAGCAGCCAAAGGCATAGTTGCATGCCGAAACGTACTCGCGATCAAACAGGTTCTGCACGTTCAGGCTGGCTTCCGCGCCTTTGAGCGTGGGACTGACACGGCCCAGGTCGTAGCGGATGGTCGTGTCGTACACCACAAACGAAGGGGTTTTGAAGGTGTTGCCCGAATCACCGTATTTCTTGCCGGTGTAACGAGCGCCCCCACCGACGGTCAGGCCTGCCAGGGCATTGCTCGCGAAGTGGTAGTCGACCCAGGTACTGGCGGTCCACGGTGCCTGGGACTCGTTGCGGTTGCCTTTATCGCCATAATTGCTCTTGGTGTAGAACGAGTCCAGGTAGGCCACCGCGCCAATCACCTCGAACTGGCCAACACGCGTCTTGCCTTCGAACTCGACACCCCGCGAGCGCACCTCGCCTTCCTGCAACTGATACTCCGGGTACTCAATGTCGCCGGTCAGCACGTTCTTCTGCTTGATCTGGTACACCGACAACGTCAGCAATGAGCTGTCGTTGGGCTGGTATTTGACCCCCGCCTCGTACTGCTCGCCCTCCACCGGCTTGAACGCCGAGGCCCCGCGCTGTGGGGCCTGGCTGCCGATGCTGGGGAAGAACGACTCGGCGTAACTGACATAGGGCGCCAGGCCGAAATCAGTGAGGTAGGTCAAGCCGATTCGCCGGGTGAGTTTCTTGTCTTTCTGGCTGACCGTGCTGTCGGCCAGCAGGTCGCGGTTCTCGACTTCGGCCCAGTCTTCACGCAGGCCGACGGTGAGGATAAAGCGGTCAAGCTTGATCTGGTCCTGGGCGTACAGGCCGGTCTGCTTGATGGTGTTGTCCCACTTGGTGGTGAGGGTCGGCTGGCCCAGGGTGTGGTAGTTGCTGGGTTTATACAGCTCGATGATTTCTGCGCCGTACAGGTTGTAGCCCTGGTACTTGCGGGTGAACTGGCGATAATCGACGCCGGTCAGCAGCGTATGGTCCAGCGCACCGGTGGCGAATTTGAACTGCAGGTTGTTATCAATCGTGTAGGCAGAATTGTGCTGGCGCCAGTCGAGCTTGGTGCGGGTGGCGCGGGTGTCGTCGATGCTGTTATCCGGGAGCGTGACGAACCGGTTCAGGTAGAAGCCTTTGTAGCGGTCGTTGACGTCGGTGTAGCGCGCCGTCGAGTGGTATTCGAGGTTGTCGTTGAAGGCGTGGGAGAAATCGAAGCCGAGCACGTACTGGTCGCGGATGTAGTCGTTCCAGTCCGAGTCGCCCAGGAAGGTGTCGCGGTCGATATGCCGGCCCTCGGCGCTGCGGTACAGCGTGCCAATGGCGGGCAGCGCCTGGTAGTCGGCCAGGGACTTGTCGCGCTGCAGCTGCGCGTAGACCGTCAGCGCCGTCTCGTCGGTCGGCGCCCAGGTGAGGCTGGGCGCGAGCAAGGTGCGGCTGTCGGTGGCGTGGTCGACCATCTCGTTGCCGTCACGGGCCAGGGCAATCAGGCGATAGCTCAAGGTCTTGGCCTGATCGATTGGCCCGCTGAAATCCAGCGCACCGTTGACCCGGTCATAACTGCCGATGCCGAACTTGACCTGGTGCCGCGCCTCGGTGGTCGGCCGCTTGGAAACCATATTGATCATCCCGCCCGGCTGGTTTTGCCCGTACAACACGGATGCCGGGCCCTTGAGCACTTCGATACGTTCGAGGGTGTACGGATCGATTTGCGGGGCGCCGCCCAGGCTGCCGGCGTACGGCAGGTAGGCGCCGTCGAGGTACAACAGGGTTGGCGCGAAGCCACGGCTGGCGACTTCATCGGCAATGGTGTTGCGGTCGGTGTAGCCGTTGGTGTCGATGCCCGGCGTGTAGCGCAGGGCCTGCGTGAGGTTGCGTGCACCCTGGACCGCGACCTGGTCGGCCGTGACCACGTTGACCGTCTGCGGGATTTCCAGAATCGGTGTATCGGTCTTGGTCGCGGTGCCACTGCGCGTGGCGACGTAACCGTCTACCGGGCCCCAGGCATTTTCCGTGGCCGACCCGGTCACGGTGGTGGGGCTCAGGTTCAGCGAATTGCCTTCGGGCAGCAGGTAAAGGCTCCAGGTGCCGTTGTCGGTAATGATCAAGCCCAGCCCGCTGCCGGCCAGCGCCTGTTGCACGGCCTGCTCCGGTGTCAATTGGCCTTGTACGGCAGCAGCCCGGCGACCTTGCAGCAAGGCCGGGGTCACCGACAGCGTGCGCCCGCTTTCGCGGGACAAACGGCTGAGGGTGTCACCCAGCGCGGCCGCAGGCAGGTCGAAATAATGGGTGGTGTCCTGGGCCATCGCAGGTTGGCCGATGACGGCCAGCGTAATGGCCAGCGTCAGCAGGCAAGGACGAATCATCAAGGGTGCCATAGGGGTGGATACTCGTTGTCAGGTTGGCGTTCTCTAACCCTGACTCGCGAGACGTGCGATCCCCTCACGGCCTGTGAAAATAATCGTTTATTGCACGTCAATCAGCGTCAACCACGGCCCATAGCGGCGAATGCGCAACGGGAATGTCTGAGCAAGCGATTGCAGCGTTTGCTCGGCGTCATCCAGCGGGTACACCCCGTACACACGCAGCGCCGCCGCTTGCGGGCTGATGCGCAGCACGCCCCGGCGATACGGGCGCAAGGCATCGATCAGCGAGCCCAGCGGCTCGTCGCGAATGTCGATCCGACCGTCGCGCCAATCCACCCGCCCGGCTGCCGACAACGGTACCGGCCGCACCCATTCCTCGCTGAACCACGCCGCCTGCCCCGCTTCCACGCGCCGCTGGTGACCGCCCTGGGTGGTGACTTTGACACTGTGCAGTTGCACCGAGGTCAGGCTGCCGGCGGCTTCCTGGCTGACCATGAACTGCGTGCCGAGGGCCTGGACTTCGCCCTGTGCGGTGGTGATGACAAACGGCCGGCGGGCATCGGCGGCGACATCGACAAACACCTGACCTTCACGCAGATGCACGACGCGGCGTTGCTCAGTGAACTGGATATCCACCGAGCTGCGCGCGTTGAGGCTCAAGCGGCTGCCGTCGGCCAACGTGAAGGTACTGCGCTCGCCGGTGGCGGTACGCCGGTCGGCCCACAACCCGTTGAGCGGTTGGGCACGGTCGAGCAGCGCAGCGCCACTGACGCCAAACAACACCAGCGCCAGGCCGCCACGCAGCACCTTGCGGCGCGACACGGTGTCGGGCGTCATCAGCGCCTGGGACGCCGCACGCAATTGGCCAGGGCTGTGCGCCTCGACCCGGTGCAGCGCGGCAATCGGTTGCTGCAACAGGTTGCCCACCCGCTGCCAGGCCGCCGCATGCTCGGGGCTGGCGTGCAACCAGGCGTCGAAAGCCTGGCGCAGGTCGCGGTCCTCGCCGGCCGCCTCCAGGCGCAGCAGCCAATCGACGGCCTCGCGGGTACAGGCATCCACCTTGGGCTGCGTCATGCCAGCTCCGCCGATTCCGCCAGGCAATGCAGGAACGCCCTGCGCAAATCGCGCTCGACAGTCGCCAGGGAGACATTCAGTTGCTGCGCGATCAGAGGTTGGGTCAAGCCTTCGAGACGACTCAGGATAAAGATCTGGCGTACCCGCGCCGGCAGGCCGATGAGCAGCCGGTCAATGCTTTCCAACGCTTCGCGAACCAATGCAAGGTCTTCTTCGGAAGGGCTGTAGCACTCCGGCAGTAAAGCCAGGCTGTCGAGGTAGCTTTGTTCCAGGCGCTTGCGCCGCCAGAAACTGAACAACAGTCGGCGTGCAACCGTGCTCAAAAACGCCCGCGGCTCCTCAAGTTGGGTGAGCTGGCGCGCATCGAGCACGCGGATGAAGGTGTCCTGGGTCAGGTCTGCGGCATCCTGGGGGCACTTCAACTGGCGATACAACCACGCACGCAACCAGCGATGGTTATCGTCGTAGAGCGCGGCTAAAAGGGCCTTGGGATCAGTAGGTGTGGACACGCAACACTGCCAGACGTTAATGATAATTCATCTCATTATCTGCGCAGACTCTGGCACATTGCAATCGTTAAAACACCCAACCTGCAGCGCATTTGTGTATCTGCGCCCCTCCACTAGACTCAGGAGTTCCTCTTACATGGAAGTGCCCTAAATGAAAGTAACGCGCCCTCTTCGCCACGCCATCGCCCTGGTCACACTGCTGGCCGCCGGCAACCTCACCGCCTTCGCTGCCGATATCCCGCTGTCCAAGACCCTGGAAGCCGACGAAGTCACCACCAAAGTGCTGGCCGTGGATGCCGCCAAGCATCAGGTGGTGCTGCAAGGCGCCGACGGTGGCGAGGTGCATGTGCAACTTACCGACGCCGCCAAGGACCTGGGTAATCTCAAGGTCGGCGACCAGGTCAAAGTGCTGACCACGCACTCGGTCGCCGCCGTGCTGGACACCGACGTGGACAAAAGTGCACCGGATGCCAGCGAAAAAACCGGTGTGATCCGCGCCACCGCCGATAATCCCAACCCAGGTGGCGCAGCGTTCCGTCAGGTACAGGTGCAACTGAAGATCACGCACATCGACTTGAAGAAAAACCAGGTCACCCTGGAAAACCCGGCCGGTGCGAGCAAAGTGTTGAATGTCGAGAAACCGGAAATTCGTGCGGGCCTCAAGGACCTCAAGGTCGGTCAGAGTGTGCTGGTGACGTTTACCGACACACTGGAAATCACCACCGCTCACGAAGGCTGACAGTTATCAACGCGGGCATCAGTGATGATGCCCGTTGGGGTCAGGCCTGGCGGGCCTGGGTCAAATAGTTTTCGATGTTGTTCATCTGCTCGTCCCAGCCCCGGGAGTTCATCTTGAAGGCTTTCTGCCGACGGGCTTCGGGCACTTTATCGAAACCGGATTCGACGACCCGCAGCAAAATGCCCGGCGCGCGATCCTCGATCGTGAACTCCACCAGTGTCGGGGTTTCCTGGTCGTAGTCGACACCCTCCTCCACCGCAAAGGGGTGCCACCAGAAAGAGAACAGTGTCTGCGGCAGGATACGTTCGATTTTGGCATTCCAGATCACATGCTCGTACCCCGGATAAGTGATCGGCGCCTTGATGGTTTCCCCCGCTGCAAAGGTTTTGCCCTTCAGGGCAATTCCGAACCAGTTGCCGAATTGCTCGGCATCGGTGAGTGCTTCCCAGACGTGTTTGCGTGAAACGTTAAGCAGGACTTTTCGTTCTATGCGATCTAATACGTGCATAAGTCACCTCCTCCATTGACAGTAGGCGACATCGAACAATGCGCAACCTTGGGTTGTGCGCGATGATGATGACCCCATCCTTGACCCGACATTACGTTATGACTGACGCGTTGAATGGAAGTTGCTTCTGCAAGGCCGTCCGCTACCAGGTGGAGCGCCTGGACATGCCCATCAGCCACTGCCACTGCGACAGCTGCCGCAAGGTGCACGCGGCCGCGTTTGTGGCGACAGCCGGGGTGATGCGTGAGCATTTTCGCTGGACGCAAGGCGAGGGTCTGTTGTCGTCATTCGAGTCTTCGCCGGGCAAGCTCAGGCATTTCTGCTCGCGCTGCGGCTCACACCTGATGGCCGAGCGTGGGCACCAGCCGCATGTGATTGTGCGGGTGGCGACGCTGGATGATGATCCGGGCGTGCGGCCCACCGCGCACATCTGGACGGCGCATGACGTGCCCTGGCTGGCCTACACGGGCGTAGACCAGTGGGACGAGTGGCAGGTGTGACTCAGACGTGCGGGTCACCCGGTGCTTTAGCCGGGGTCGCATACTGCGGCTTGAGGTGACCTTCCTGGTCGAGCAGCCAGGCGTCCATGATCTGCCGCACCACCGGGCCTGCCACCCGGCCACCGGCTTCGCCGTTTTCGATCATGACCGAGATCACGATTTTCGGATGCTCGGCCGGGGCAAAGCCGACGAACAAGGCGTTGTCGCGATGCCGCTCCAGAGTCTTGTCGCGGTTGTAGCGCTCACCCTGTTTGATCGCGACCACTTGCGCAGTACCACTCTTGCCGGCGATGCGGTATTGCGCACCTTGCGCGGCGGCCCGAGCGATGCCGCGCGGGTCATGCATCACCAACTGCATGCCATGGTTCACCTGCTCCCAGTCACGCGGGTCCTTGAGGACCACATTCGGCATCGGGTTCTCGTCTACGGGCGGCACGCCGTTGATGGTCTTGGCCAGGTGCGGGCGATTCCACACGCCCTTGTTGGCGATCAACGCTGTCGCCTGGGCCAATTGCAATGGCGTGACCTGCATATAGCCCTGGCCGATACCGAGGATCACGGTTTCGCCTGGGAACCATGGCTGGCGACGGGTCGCACGTTTCCAGGCCTGGGATGGCATCAGCCCGGCTGACTCTTCGAACATGTCCAGGGAGACTTTCTGGCCCAGGCCGAACTCCGCCAGGTAGTCGTGCAGGCGGTCGATGCCGAGCTTGTGGGCCAGGTCGTAAAAGTAGGTGTCGTTGGAACGCATGATGGCGGCGTCCATGTCGACCCAGCCGTCACCGCTGTGGTTCCAGTTGCGGTATTTGTGATCAAAATCGGGGAGCTGGTAGTAACCCGGGTCGAACACGCGGGTCTGGGCGGTCACCACACCGCTGTCGAGCCCGGCAATGGCCACCTCAGGCTTGATCGTCGAACCCGGCGCATAGAGCCCGCGCAGGACGCGGTTGAACAGCGGCCGGTCGATGGAATCGTGCAGCGCGGCATATTCCTTGAAGCTGATGCCGGTGACAAACAGGTTCGGGTCGAAACTCGGCTTGCTGACCATGGCCAGGACTTCGCCGGTTTGCGGGTCGAGTGCGACCACCGAGCCACGGCGATCGCCCAAGGCTTCCTCGGCGGCTTCCTGAAGGTGGACGTCGAGGCTGAGCACAATATTTTTGCCAGGGATCGGGTCGGTGTGCTTGAGCACGCGCAGCACACGCCCCTGGGCGTTGGTCTCGACCTCTTCGTAACCGACGTGGCCGTGCAGTTCGGACTCGTAGAAACGCTCGATGCCGGTCTTGCCGATGGACTGTGTACCGCGGTACTCCACCGAGTCGAGGGCCTTGGACTCTTTCTCGTTGATGCGCCCGACATAGCCGATGGAGTGCGCAAAGTGCGCACCCAGCGGGTAGTGCCGGACAAACTGCGGCTCTACGTCGACGCCAGGCAAGCGAAACTCGTTCACGGCCAGGACCGCGATCTGCTCTTCGGTCAGCTCGTAAAACAATGTCACCGGGACGAAAGGATGGCGTGCCTGCTTCAAGGCCTTGTCGAACACCGCACGGTCTTCAGCAGGCAGGTGCAGCAGGTTGACGATGGCGTCCAGCTCACCCTTGAGGTCTGCGGTGCGCTCCCGGGTGATGGTCAGGTTGTAGCTGGGACGATTGTCGGCGAGCACCACGCCATTCCGGTCGTAGATCAACCCACGAGTCGGCGTTATCGGCAGGACGTGGACCCGATTATTCTCGGAAATCGTCGAGTGATAGTCGTACTGCACCACCTGCAGGAAATACATGCGGCCCACCAGCGCACAGGTGATGCCGATCACCAGCAGCGCGCAGGCGAGCAGGCGCTTGTTGACCAGGCGGTTTTCTTTTTCGTGATCCTTGATGGGTATTGGTTCAGGCATTTCTACAGCATCTCGTTGAAGAAGGTCGACGCCGCATCCTGCGGATAAAGATCAGTCCTTGTGAAAATGTGCTGCACCATACCAAAAATGCAGAAACACTTTGCATCGATTTCCCCGAACGGCATGCCGATAGCGATTTTTGTCATGAAAGCGTGGGATCAAGCCTCAGCAAGACCTTCAGAGCAGGACGTCTATTCGTGACCGGGGAACGCGGTGTCCTCTACCGGACGTGCTTTTCGACCGCCCAAAACAAAACCCCTGTTTGCGTTAGCAAACAGGGGTTCTGGAATTTAATCTTGACGATGACCTACTCTCACATGGGGAAACCCCACACTACCATCGGCGATGCATCGTTTCACTGCTGAGTTCGGGATGGGATCAGGTGGTTCCAATGC
>NZ_JASCPP010000090.1:0-28289 GCF_029959745.1 Pseudomonas sp. PS01298
TTCCTGTACCTGGCACAGTTCCACTGTGGGAGCTGGCTTGCCTGCGATAGCGGTGGGTCAGTCAACCATGATGCAGCTGACCCACCGCCTTCGCAGGCAAGCCAGCTCCCACACTGGTTGGTGGCGGGACTGAATCCTGTGCCTGGTTCAGCTCCCACAGTTTTTGGCGGGGCTGGACTGAATTCTATGCCTGGCTCAGTTCCCACAGGTTTTGGAGGGGCTAGCCTGATTCCTGTGTCTGGCACAGTTCCACTGTGGGAGCGGGCTTGCTCGCGAAGGCGCAGTGTCAGCCAACCATGATGCAGCTGATCCACCGCCTTCGCAGGCAAGCCAGCTCCCACACTGGTTGGTGGCGGGACTGAATCCTGTGCCTGGTTCAGCTCCCACACTGATTTGTGGCGGGACTGAATTCTGTGCCTGGCTCAGTTCCCACACTGGTTTATGTCAGGCCTGATTCCTGTGCCTGGCGCAGTTCCACTGTGGGAGCTGGCTTGCCTGCGATAGCGGCGGCTCAGCCACCCCTGTATCAGCAGATAACCGCAAGCCAGCCCCCCACATTTGAATGTTCATTTATCCCGGGATCTTCACATACCCAGGTTTCAGGCCAAACACCTCAACCCCCTGCGGGGTCGATTGCCCGGTGGTGACCTTGACGCGCTCCACCGGTTTATCCATTGCCGCTCGATACTCCACGGTCATGTCTGCCTGGAGCGCCTGGCTTGGAATCACCATCGCCTGTTCATTGTTGTACGTGACGATGGTCAAGCGCGCACTCATCCCCAGCCGCACTCGCTGCAACTGCTGCGGGGTCAGCTTGGGGATCGACAGGGTCACCGGAAACTGCGCGCTGCCCTGGCCGTCGCTGGAAATCGCCAGGCCGCTGACCACGCTCACCGAGCCGCTCAGCCGCTCCCCATCAAAGCCGTCGCCCATCACTTCCACTGCCTGGCCCTGATGGAGTTGGTTGATGTCCAGCTCCGAGACTTTGGCGACGATTTTCAGCCGTTCGATATTGGCCAGGCCAAACAGCACCTGCCCCTGGTTGACCCTGCTGCCGGCCTGCACCGGTGCGTTGTTGCCGCCGCCGCCCTGAGTGGCGTTGTTGCCGGGCGGCGGCACTACGATCCCGGAAAACGGTGCCTTGAGCTCCTTGCCTTCGAGCAGTGTGTGCAGGGCATCGTATTTCACCGTCGCGTTGGTCAGCTCCATATCCGCGATCTGCCGGTATTCGCCTTTGCCCTGGTCCAGTGCCTGTTGCAGCTCACTGCGCGCTGAAGCGAGGTCAAGCTGTTGCTGCTGGGTCTGCTGCCTGAGGTCGTCCAGTTCGTTGCGCGGAATGATGCCGCGCTGGAACAGGTTTTCGCTTTCGGTCAGCTTGCGCTGGGTGTTGCCGGCGCTCATTTCGGCCGTGCGCAGGCTGCGCCGGGCCCGGCTGACGGTGGGGCCGCTGTCCCAGTCCTGCATCTCTTGCACGGTGCGCCGTGCCTTGAGCTGCGCGGAGAGGGCTTCGCGCAATTGCACTTCGAGGATGGCCGGGTCCATGCGCAGCAGCACCTGCCCGGCTTCGACCTGCTGGCCTTGCTCCACCAGGTTGGCCTGCACAGTGCCATCGAAGGGCGCGGTAAGGGTCAGGGTGGTGTCGGGTTCGATCTTGCCCACCAGGCCGATCTGGTGCACCAGCGGGTCGGGCTTCACCGCCAACCATTGCTCGCCGGTGGTGGCGGGGCCTTCAGTCGGGTTGCGCAGGGCCAGCCCCGCGCCGGCCAGCAGCACGATCAATACAACCAACAGGCCTTTGTGTTTAGTAGTCATTGAGGGCGATTTCCCAACTTTCCAGCGTCATGCCCAGGGTCAAGTCAAGCTGGGTCTGGGCGTTCAAATAAGCGATCAGCGCATTGAGTTGCGCGTTCTCGGCGTTGCGCAGGTCAGTCTCGAAGCTCAGCACCTGGAAGTTGGTGGAGCGTCCGGCGCTGAGTTTTTCGCGCTCGATCTCGATCTTGCGCCGCGACAATTCCACCGCGCGCTGGGATATCTGGTATTGCCGCCAGCGGGTGCCGAGGTCACGCACCACGTCGTTGACGCTGCGTTCCAGTTCCTGGCGCGCATCGGTGATGCGGATCTCCTGATCCTCCACATTCACCCGCGCACGCACTTCGGCCTGGCGCGTGCTGATATCGCCGATGGGGATCTGCACCTGCACTCCAGCGTAGCTGTCCCAAGTGCGGTTGTTGGAGCGGCCGGCATCGTTGTCGTAGGCGTCGCGGACCTGATTGGCGCCGGCCACCAAGTCCACCTGCCAGCGCCCGGAGTCCTTGGCGATCACCAGGTTGAGGTCGGCCTGCTGGCTGCCGAGCAGGGCGGCGAGGTATTCCGGTTGCTGGTTCTGCGCGAGGTTGAAGGCCTGGCGCTTGTCGATCTGCAGGGGGCTGGCCTCCAGGGCTTCGGTGGCGCGAATCGGCGTGGACAGGTCCAGCGCCAGCAAGCGCAGCAGGGCCAGGCGGCTGGTGTCGAGCTGGTTCTGGGCTTCCTCGACACCGAGTTGCTGAGTGGCGATATCGGCTTCGGTCTGCACGATTTCGAACTCGGCCATGCGTCCGGCGCTGATCAACGCCTTGTTCACCTCCAGCAACGTGCCGGAGCGCTTGAGGGCGTCCTGCACGATGCTCAGTTGCTCCTGGGCACGCAGCAATTCGCGGTAGGTGGCGATGATCTGGCTGATGGTCTGGGCCACGGTGGCCTTGAGGTTCAGGCGGTTGGCCTGCTCCGACAGGCGAGACAGGCGCAGCGGCGCGGTGGTGGCGTCCCAGCCGGCGCCGCGCATCAATGGCTGGATGATCGCCAGGTCGAGGCCGTCGCTGCGGTAGCGGCCGGCGCGGTCGGCGTTGTTCAGTTGCTGGGTCCAGGCCATGCTCAGGCGGGTGCCGTACTCGCCGAGCAGGCTGGTGGCCGGGGCGACGTTGGCATTGCGCGCGTTGTCGGCCGAGCCACGGTTGCTGCGGTAATAACTGTTGAGGGTGAGCTTGGGGTTGAACACATCCTCGGCCACGCGCAGATCGAACTTCTGCGCCACCCGTTGCAGATACGCACTGCGGATCGCGGGGTTGTTGCGCAGGCCCAGGTACACGGCATCACCGAGGGTCATGTCGGTGGCCTGGGCCTTCAACGACACGCCCCGGTCGTAGCCGCTGCGGGTGGTGCTGGGGGCGGACGGCTTGATGACAATGTCGGCGGCCATGCCGTGCAGGCTGATCAAGGCGAGCAACCACAGCCATTTACTCATCGCGCAAGGCCTCCACCGGCTGCAGCCGCGAGGCCGAGACCGCCGGATAGATACCGAAGAACAAGCCCACCAGCAACGTGCTGCCCACGCCCAAGGGCAGCGCGGCGGTGGCCAGCGCAAATGTCCAGCCCGACATCCATGCGTACAGCCAGGCGCAGGTCATACCCAACACCGCGCCGCACAAGGCCCCCACTGCCGTGAGTGTCACGGCCTCGAGCAGGAACAGGTTGCGGATATCGCGCTGGCGCGCACCCAGGGCCATGCGAATGCCGATCTCGCGGCGGCGTTCCGAGACGTTCATCAGCATCACGTTCATCACCCCCACGCCGCCGCCCACCAGGGAGATCGCCCCCAGTGCCAGCAGCAGGTAGGCGAACGTACGGCTTTGGCGGGTCATGCCATCGATCATTTGCTGGGGCACCGTGATTGCGACTTCATGATTGGGCGTTTGCGTTTGCAAGGCTGCTGCCGCCTGCTTAGCAATAAGGTCCATGTTCTGTTCGGGGGCGGCGCGGATGATCACATTGCCAATTTGCGGGGTGGCGTAGATGCGGCGCATGCCCTCGGCGGGGAGAAACAGTGATTCGTTGGCCTGTACCGGCATCAGCATTGCGCGGGGCTGGGATTGCAGGATGCCGACCAGCAGAAACAAGTAGTCGTTGATGCGCACGCGATCACCCAATTTCAGCGGATCGCCCGGAGTACTCAACGCCTGGAACAACTGATCACCGATCACGGCGTAGGTCTCATTGGCGTCGAAGCTCGTCAGGAACCGTCCCTCGCGCACCACCAGTCGCATCGCGTCCTTGATATCGTCGGTGCTACCGACGAAGTTGGCGTTGACGGTACGGCCATGGAACAGCAGGGGGCCGCTGAACAGCGTCAATGCGCCGATATGTTCGATCCCTGGTGCCGCCTGGCGCACTGCCTCCAGATCCAGGCGGGCGCGCATCGGCGCAGTATTGCTGCCCTTGGTGGCAAACTGGGCGACCAGCGTGTCGGTGCCCATGTCCTTGAAAATCATCGCGGCATCCACCGCCGCGTTGTGGCCGATATTGATCAACGCGACCACCGAGGAGCTGCCGATCACGATGCCGAGCAGGGCCAGGATCGAGCGTTTACCCAGGGTGCGCAGGCTCACCAAGGCTTCATGCAGCAGTTGGCCGAGACTCTGTTCGACCCGCAGGCTGCTCTGTGCCTGCCCCCTCATAGGCGACCGGCCTCTTGCACCACGCCATTGCGTACCAGGATCTTGCGTTCCAGGCGCTCGGCGATGTGAGGGTCGTGGGTGACGATGATCAGCGTCACCTGCTGCTCGCGGTTCAACTCCAGGAGCAGGTCCATGATGTCCTGGGCGGTGGTGCTGTCGAGGTTGCCGGTGGGCTCGTCGGCGAGGATCACCGAAGGGTTGCCCACCAGGGCGCGGGCAATCGCCACGCGTTGGCGCTGGCCGCCGGAGAGGTCGGCAGGGCGGTGATGGGCGCGTTCAGCCAGGCCGACCTGTTCAAGCATGCGCAGGGCCTGCTCCACCGATTCGTGACGCGACACACCGCGGTAGCTCAGGGGCAGGGCGACATTGTCGAGGGCACTCAGGCGGGGCAGCAGGTTGAAGCTCTGGAACACAAAACCGATCTGCTGGTTGCGGATCGCCGCCAACTGATCGGGGCTGGCGCTGAAAATATCGTGGCCGGCAAAGTGGTATTTGCCGCAATTGGGCAGGTCGAGCAGGCCAAGGATGTTCAGCAGGGTACTTTTGCCGGACCCGGAAGCGCCGAGAATGCCGCAACTGTCGCCGCTGGCGATCGTCAGGCACACATCATTGAGAATGGACAGGTGTTGACCGGCCAGCTGATAGCTTTTGCCGATGCCTTGCAGGGAAATCAAGCCTGGGTGCGCGGGGGTATCTGTCATCATGACTACGCCTTCAGTCTCGACGCGGCCGCACTGCCCCCGGTAAATCCTTGTAACAAGTTCGGGAGCTGCCTGGAACGCGTCACGGACTGGTTTTATTTCTTGTTTTTAAAATATTGTTTGAATACTAACCGTGTTCTACGCGCTTCGCCAGCCATGGATATAGAGCGGTTTTACCCTTTGAAATGATTTCCCCGACAGGCCAGCAGGCTCGGCAAAAACCCTTCAACTACCCTCAACGAGCCCGCCGGCAAAGGCTTTCAATCATATGGCGCAGTGTCACTACTTGCTTTCGATCAGCGGCCCCGGTATAAAAAATCAAATTATTTTTTAAAACAATATTTCCCACGTGGAACTTGTATGGTCGCGAAGAAACTCAGCGCTCCAAATGTAACCAAGACTCGACTGCTGGATGCGACAGAGGCTCTCTTCATCAAATACGGCTACGACGCCGTGCTGCTGCGGCAGATCACCGAGCGTGCCCAGGTCAACCTGGCCGCGGTGAATTATCACTTCGGGGACAAGGATTCCCTGATGAAAACCCTGCTGATGCAGCGCCTCGAGCCGCTCAACGAGCAGCGCCTGGAACTGCTGGCGCGCTGCGAAGCCGAATCCGACGGGCCGCTGGACTGCGACACGTTGCTCGGGGTGCTGTTTGCGCCGGCCATGGGCCTGGAGCGCAGTGACCCGGCGAGTGCCAGCGGGGAAGGGCGCTCGTTCATCCGGTTCCTGGGGCGGGTCTACAGCGACACGTCGCCGTTTATCCAGGAATACCTCAAGGTCCATTACCAGCCGGTATTCCAGCGCTTTTTCGAAGCCTTTGCCCTGGCGCTGCCGGACCTGCCGCGCAATGAGCTGGGCGTGCGCCTGCAATTTGCCCTCAAGGCCATTTCCGGGGTCATGGCCGGCACCGAATTGCGCCTGCTGATGAACTCCATGAGCCTGGGACGCCCAGCCACTGACGCCGAAGTCATGGCCAAGCTGATCACCCTGGTGTCCGCGGCCATTCGGGTGCCCCAGCAAAGCCCGGAAGCCGAAAACGCCTTGGCCAAGGTGCTGGATACCCAGCGTGCCATTCGCGAGCAAGCGGCAGCCCCGGCCGCCAAGGCTACGCGCTGATAGTCCTGTAGATGCCGGTTTGCCGGCGAAAAACTCAAAGCGATAACGTTCAATTTCAAACTGAACGCGGCGCCTGGGTTTTTCGCCGGGGAGTCGATCCTGGCAAAAAACGCGCAAAAAAAAGCCCGCTGGGGCGGCGGGCTTGATGTGCAACGTTTGTAACGGATGAGGCTTTACCCTACGTCTTGGGATGTGAATAAAACGTGAAAAATATGTAAGAAAAAGTGTGAAGGTTTGAAGTTTTGTCCAGTGAGGGTTTTCTGATTTTTCCATGAGCGATTTGCCGTCCGTCGCTACTGTCAATTCTGACAGGTAGACGCTCACTCCCTGCGGGTGTCTGATTTTCCTTGCCTCATGCGCGCCCGTTTCCGCGTGCATCCCCTCCAGCAAGGAGTCTGTTCCATGTCCAATCTACCCGTTGATCCCGCCGCCGATTCCCGCGGTGATGAAGCCCCACCGCTGCTGCTGTCACAGGACATGGTGGTCTACAACACCCCCAACCCAACGGCCAACAGCCCCCGGCGGGTCGAAGACCTCGACCCGCCTTTTTCCGCCTACCCCCATATCCCACTGCACGCCACCCTTTACCCGGAAAACGGCTTGTACGGCCTGGCCATCCGCCATGTCACCCCGTATGCCTACTTCGTGTTTGAAAAGTGGACCGGGTGGAGCCTTTCCGACTTTTACGGCCTTTACCTGGATGATCTGCTTAACGCAGTAGCGGCCGATATTGCCCTTGAGGACGAGCCGAGATACGGCCTGTTCGTGCCCAGAGAGCATGTTCCTGAAGGCGAGATACCAATGTATGGCCGGGTATTGCGCGCCGGCACCTTTCAGGAGAGCACCTCGCCGTTGCAGACCATCCTGATCAAGACCACTCGCCCCGGCGGCACTGATACTGACCCGGGCAGTGAGTGGCATACCGGCCTGGTGATGACCGTCGAGGGCTTGCCGGAAGGGTCGACGATTGACCGGTTGATTGCCGAGGGCGGCGTCTGGTGCCTGATCGAACCGTATGAACATATCCGCCAGAACGACCGTATCGAACTGTCCTGGGACGGCATCTTCGTCATACACATCGTCAGCCCCGCAGAGGCGGCTGGCAGCGGACCGATCCGGATTTTCGTCAGCAAAGACATCATCCTCCAGGGCGGCCAACTGGGGCCCCTGACCTTGCGCTTTCGGGTGCAGGACGTGGTGGAGAACATGTCCGGGGAAAAATACGCGTATTCCAAGCGTTACATCCTGATGAGCGAACTGGACCCCAGCCTGCTGGAAGCGCCGATCTTTATGATCGATAGTGTTGAATCAACCCAGGTTGATGTCGATACCCAGAGCGACGCGGTCTTTACCCTCTCGTGCTTCACTGGCCGCCAGATTCCCGCACCCAATCCGCCACACAAGGTCATCGCCACCCTGTATGCCACGTTGGCGGATGGTTCGACCCCGCCATTTACCCTGCCTGCGGTGAACGCGACCAATACATACCTGACCACTGTCCCGGTCAGTAACGATGTCATCAAGCAGATCGTCGGCGGCTCCTTCCGGGTTTCATTCGTGATAGAAGATGCCCACGGCGTCTTCATCGGGAAATCCGGCAGCATCACCGTCACCGTGATCGGCACACCAGTGTCAATGCCGGGAGTGACGATCAACCCAATCGAACTGGGCTTGATTGACCCTGAGGATGACATCACCGTCACCATACCTTTCTACGAACCGCACAACCCCGACTGGCTGGAAACCCTGTACATCGAGCACCGCATACCCGGCGGCGGTGGTACACCCTATATCGACTCCCAACTGGCGGGCACCCAGGGTGGCAGCCGTTATGTCAGCAAGGAGGACCTGCAACAGTTCAACGGCCAGGGCCTGATTTATTTCTACTACGTGGTGACCGACGGTGTCACCACGCGCAAATCGACAGAAGTGGGTGCCCAAGTGGGCGAACGTGTTGTCGACATGCCGCAGCCGCAGCTTCAGGGCACCGAAGGCAACAATATCAACCCCGACCGCATTCCCGGCCCGACCGTGCTGCTGACCTTGCCCTACCTCGATGCCCGAGACGGCGACGTGTACCACTGGATTTGCGTCGGTTCAGCCCTGGGCGGCTCGGCCAATGGCACCATTCATGTCAATGCGGCGACCCAGGGCCGGCCACTGACATTCCCGGTCAGCCGCACCATCCTCGACTTCAACCTCAACGGCAGCCTGCGCATCAGCTACAGCCTGGAACGCGTCGGACCACCCCGGCAGGTATTGCGCTCGGAAGTGCTGAACCTCACCGTTGGCGTGGGTGTGGAGTTGGACCGCCCGGAAGTCGCCGAAGCCCAGCGCTTCCCGGATCGTCTCGACCCGTTGGCAGCTTTGTCGGGCGCCCACGTAATCGTGAAATTCCGGCCGATGCATGCGACCGATCGGATTTTTATCGACTGGCTCAGCCCCGATGGCAACGGCAGCTACGCCACAGAAGTGCAGGGCAACCCCGCCACCAACGAGGTGAGCGTTCCGATTCCAAGCGAGTTTATCGCCAAAGGTATTCGCCAGAGCGGCAATCGCATCAGCGTGCAGTACCATTTTTTCCGCGGTGCCATTCCCTACGAGTCAGATGTATTGAACCTGGAACTGCTGCCACTGACCGGGCTGCCCACGCCGACCATTGACGGGGTGGGCGACAGCACGGTGTTGGCGCTGTCCCAACTCACTGATGAGGCGCGCACCCGCATTTCGGTGTGGAACTTCATCGCGGCCAACCAGCGTATGTGGATGACCTACGAGGGCACTTATGCTGATGACACGCCGTTTATCGAGAACACCTACACGGCCAATCTGGTCACCACCATTGGCGAGACGAATGGTATTTCCCCGCCTGCGCCGGTAGACAAACTGCGCCGGCTCAAGGATGGCTCGCGACTGACCGTCCGCTTCTGGGTGACCTTGTCCGAAAGTTTGAGCAAGGACCAGGCCGTGTTGTTTGGAGTACGCGAGCATATTGTGCAGGCGATTCCTTCGACATTGCCGGCGCCGGCCTTCGCCAACCGTATCGGCGCTAACCTGAGCATTTACCCGCTGGACTACGAAAATACCGCCTCGGTGACGGTCGCCTATGGGGGGATGAATGGCTCGCACCGAATTCAACCCCACTGGATCTACCCTGACGGCACCATGGCCAGCATCGCCGCGAAGGACGGCCTGGATGGCGGTCGTGTTGACTTTGCCATCAGCCAGAAGATCCTCGCCGACAGCGTGGGCAAGACCATCCAGTTGCGTTATATCGCTACCATCAATGGCGAAACGGTGGACTCCTTTATTCAGACGTTAACCGTGCAGCGAATCAACGCATCAGACCTTCCACCAGTGTTGATCAACAATATTGCCAGTGGCGGCATACTTGATCTCAGCACCATTACCGGCAACCCAACGGCTGCTGTCGCCAAGTGGCGCTTGAGTGCCAACGGGCAACGGGTGTGGTTGATTTGCAGCAGTGCCGGGGTTGCTGATTTGCCCGTGCTTGACGGAGTGGCGATCAACTCTGCGGAAGCGGCGAATGGATTGGTGAACAAGGTGGTGTTACGCAGTTGGCTTGCCGCTTTGTCGAATAACAGTCAGGTCACTGTCAAGTGCGAGGTGGCGTTTGATGGAAGTACTGATAGAGCGACGGCAGTGTCCTTCCCGTTAACTCACTATACGATGAGTATACAATTCCTGCGGGACTACACAGACTTTGAAAACGGAATGAATGATTGGATCAGAGGCGCCGCTTGTCTTTCCGCAGTCATCGCGGGTGCAGTTTCGAAGAAAGAGCTGACTGTCTCCGCCCGCAGAGGCCATGACGCCGAAGTCCTTTATAAGGATATTCCTACCCTCGTAGGCAAGCGCTATAGAGTCACTGTTAATATTTACAAGGGAGGACACGTCAGAACCAGATTTAGATTAGCAGTCGGATCATCCAAGTCTGCGAGTATGCATGCTTCAACTTCAATAATAGTGCCTTCGGATTACCTATATATTGCCAATGCGACATCTTCAAATACAAGATTCTCGATCTATAACGATGCTGCTGCCAGTGGTGATCAACATTACACCGTTACAGACATATTAATAGAGGAGGCGTAAAACAAGAAAAAGGGACAGCCCTCTTATAAGCTGTCCCTTTTTATACCTGCTTTTTATATGACTTGTGGGTGTTCTCCAGCAACCCCAAAAACGGAGTCGGCCTTTTTTAATCGCCTCAAATCCCCCACCGCTTCGCGCTTTTGGCCAGCCGCCCCCGCATCGCATCCACGTTCGCCGCCAACTGCACCGTCAACAACCGATACCCATCCAGCGCACTGTACACCGGCGCATCCAGCGCAGGTTCGTTGCCGGTGATGTGGCTCGGCCGTTCCAGCCGTTCCGTCACCCCCGACTTCAACGCCCGCGCCATTCCCACCAGTTGCACCCGGATCTGCCGGTGCTCGGCTTTCAACATCACCTGCATGCGCGCCATCGCCTGTTCATCGCGTGGGTCGGGCCGGGTGTTGCCGAGGATCTCCAGGGTGCTGATGCACATGCGCAGGTGGCGCTGGATCGCGTCCAGCTCGGTCATGGAGATGCGCACTTCCTTGGACACCGACGGCATCAGCGAGCGCAGTTGCAGCATCGCCGCGTTGAGGCGGTTGAGCAGTTTCAGGTGTTCATCGTCAGTCACCGACTGGCCATTGATGATGCGGCTATAGATCGCGGCGCAGTCGCGCAGGGCGCTGGCCAGGTTGTAGCGCCATGAGTACACGGCATACAGCGGCAGGGCGAACGAGAAGGCCAGGGCCAGCACGATACCGATCAGGATATCGACCGTGCGCCACAAACCGTCCGAGATCGGGTTGTCGCCATGCCCCGCGACGATAAACACAGTGATCGCCGACAGCAGCGCGATGTACCCGCCCTTGCCGATGGCGTGGTAGGAAAAGAACCCGCACACCACTGACATCAACAGGTAGGTGAGCAACGGCAGGCCGAAGTAGGCCTGTTGCACCACCAGCAGCAAGCCGACACTGGCGCCGATCAGGGTGCCGTAGGCGCGCTCCACGGCTTTCTTGCCGATATTGCCGTGGTGCTGCAGGCCGCCGATCACGATCAACATGGTCACCGAGGCCCACTCACCGTGGGGCAGGTTGATGCCGGTGGTGAGCAGGATCGTTGCCAGCAGGCCGATGGACACGCGCACGGCGTGGATCAGCTTGGCATGCCGATAGCGGCGGTAGGGGTCGAGCAGGGGGCGCAGCAGGCGCCGGGCAAACAGGGGCAGGTTCATCGGTATTGAAGGGGCCTCAAAAAGTCAGGGTTAACTCGAGCCAATGTGGGCGTTGGCTTGCCTGCGTAGCATCCACCCGGTGTGTCTGCAGCACCGAGGTGTTTGCATCGCAGGCCAAGCGCCTACAGAAGCCTGCTGTCAGAAAATGTAGTCGGTGGTCAGGAAGCTTGAGTCACGGTTGCGCAGGATATCGCTGACCAGCGCCTTGTTGCTTTCCTGGAATTTGGTGGCCACCAGGGTGCGGATCGAGAACACGCGCAGCGCGTCATGTACCGACAGCGTGCCCTCGGCCGAGTTCTTGCGCCCGTTGAACGGGAAGGTGTCCGGCCCGCGCTGGCATTGGGCGTTGATATTGATACGGCCGACCTGGTTGGCGAACGCGTCGACCAGGCGCCCGACTTCCACGGCATTGGTGCCGAAGAGGCTCAGTTGCTGGCCGAAGTCCGAGTCGAGGACGTACTCGATCACGCTGTCCAGGTCGCGGTAAGGCACGATCGGCACTACCGGGCCGAACTGTTCCTCGTGGTACACGCGCATTTGCGGGTTCACCGGGTACAGCACGGCCGGGTAGAAGAATGTGTCGCGCGAGGTGCCGCCATTGGCATTCACCACCTGGGCCCCGTGCTGGGTCGCATCCGCCACCAGCGCGTTGAGGTAGTCGACCTTGCCGGCTTCCGGCAACGGGGTCAGGGCGACGCCGTCTTCCCACGGCATGCCCGGTTTCAGGGTGGCCAGCTTGGCGTTGAATTTCTCGATAAAACGCTCGACCACGTCCTCGTGCACAAACAGGATCTTCAGCGCGGTGCAGCGTTGGCCGTTGAACGACAGCGAGCCAGTGACCGCTTCGCTGACCGCATTGTCGAGGTCCACTTCGGGCAGCACGATGCCGGGGTTTTTCGCATCCAGGCCCAGTGCGGCACGCAAGCGGTGCGGCTTGGGGTGCAGCTTCTTCAAGTCGCTGGCGGCCTTGTTGGTGCCGATGAACGCAAAGATATCGATCTTGCCGCTGGCCATCAGCGCACTCACGGTTTCACGGCCGCTGCCGTAGATCACGTTGATCACCCCGGCCGGGAAGCTGTCGCGGAACGCTTCCAGCAGTGGCCGGATCAGCAGCACGCCGAGCTTGGCCGGCTTAAACACCACGGTGTTGCCCATGATCAGCGCCGGGATCAGCGTGGTGAACGTCTCGTTCAACGGGTAGTTGTAAGGTCCCATGCACAGCGCCACGCCCAGCGGCACGCGGCGGATCTGCCCGAGCGTGTCCTGTTCCAGCTCGAAGCGGCTGCTGCGCCGGTCGAGTTCCTTGAGCGCATTGATGGTGTCGGTGATGTAGTCGCAGGTGCGGTCGAACTCTTTCTGCGAGTCCTTGAGGTTCTTGCCGATCTCCCACATCAGCAACTTGACCACCGCATCCCGCTGTTCGCGCATGCGCCGCAAAAACGCTTCGACGTGCTGGATACGGTCGGCCACGCGCATCGTCGGCCATTCACCCTGGCCCCGGTCGTAGGCGCGCACGGCGGCGTCGAGGGCGAGGAGGGCGGTGTCGGCGTCGAGCAGCGGCGTGCTGCCGATATGCACCCGCTCGTCCCCCAGTTGTACCGGGCTGAGCACTTGGGCCAATGGGCCGTTCCATACCTGCAATTGGCCATCTACCAGGTAATCACGCTGTTCAATGGGCGCCGCCAGGCGAAACTGTTCGGGAATGTCCGCGGCGGAGGCGGGAAACAGCTGGGCGAGCAGGTTGCTGGTGGTCATGTCACTACCCCTGGAATAGTTGCAAAACATGACTAGAGAGTCACCCATCCAAGGTCCGTATGGCAAGGGCCAGACGCGTTACAACAGCCCGCCGGCTGGCTGCGCCGGGCGAAAGCATCCCGTGCAGTGCAGGTCACGCCCAAGGGGTGGGCGCAGTTGAAGGCGCAGTTGGGTCTCGATCCGCCCCGCCTGGAAAACCTCGAGCACAAGCCCGCGCTGGCCCCGCGCGTTGGGGTAAACTGCGCGGCTTTTCAGAAGGAGTTCACATGAGTCAGTACCAGCCGGGCATTCTTGCCGCACCGGTGCCTTTGCAGGCGCGCCACCTGTTTTTTGCCGTGGATACCCTGGCAGCCGTGCCCGCTGCGCTTGACGCGCTGGTGCAACTGGCCGATTCGGCGGCAGTGGTCGGGTTGGGTGAACCGCTGGTAAACGCGCTGGGCGCGCGCATTGACGGCTTGCGTGCATTCCCGGCGGTCAGTGGTCCGGGGGCGCACAACCCGTCGACCCAGCAGGCATTGTGGGTGTGGTTGCACGGCGTGGATCGCGGTGAGTTGCTGTTGCGCAGCCGTGCGCTGGAGAAGGCCCTGGCGCCGGCGTTTCGCCTGGAGCAATCGACGGAGGGGTTCCGCTTCAAGACCGGTTTTGACCTCACCGACTACGAGGACGGTACCGAAAACCCACACGACGACGCCGCCGTTGATGCCGCCCTGACCGACAGCGGCGCCAGCTTTGCCGCGATCCAGCAATGGCAGCACGATCTTGACGGGTTTGCCGCATTGCCCGCCCAGGAGCGCGACCACATCATCGGCCGTCGCCATGGCGACAACGAAGAGTTGGAGGACGCCCCCGAATCCGCCCACACCAAGCGCACTGCCCAGGAGAGCTTCACCCCGGAAGCATTCGTGGTGCGCCGCTCGATGCCTTGGGCCGAGAACGGCCAGGCGGGATTGATGTTCCTCGCGTTCGGCCATTCCTTCGATGCGTTTGAAGCGCAACTGCGCCGCATGAGCGGGTTGGAGGATGGCATTGTCGACGGGTTGTACCGCATCAGCACGCCGTTGACCGGCGGCTATTACTGGTGCCCGCCGGTCAAGGACGGGCACCTGGACCTGAGTGCGATGGCGGTAACCGCGCCGCTCTGAAAAGGCGCTGCCGGCGGGTTTGACCCTGCGCACTCGCCAGGCCCGTTCACACCTTGAGTGTGCCGGGCCTTGCCTCTGCAGGCCGTCCGTCCCGCAAATTCCCCCTCTGCGCAAACGCCGGGCTCACCCCCGCACCACGGCAATGGCTGCTGCCGTGTATCCCACTGTATCCCCGCACCTTGCTGATACACCGGCATGACGTTCTGGCGTGTTCGCGACACAGAGCGGATACACGCCTGGCTTTAACTCTGTTCACCAGCCGGCGCCGGCGGTCACGTACCGCCACTCGCGCCCTGGTCACACTCAGTCAAGCCAGGAGATACACCGATGAAGCGTTCCTACGCAGCCCTCGCGGCCACCCTTGCGCTGTCCCTCAGCGCCTTTGCGGCGGTGGCCCACGCCGATGAACCCAAGCCCCAGGAAAAATGCTTCGGCGTGTCCCTGGCCGGGGCCAACGACTGCGCCGCCGGCAAAGGTACCTCGTGCGCCGGCACCGCCACCGCCGACTACCAGGGCAACGCCTGGGTACTGGTGGACAAAGGCACCTGCACCCAGATCAAGACGCCCAAAGGCTACGGCAGCCTGACGGAGCAGCCGTGATCCAGCGCCTGCTGCCACCGGCACTGCTGTTGCTGGTCGCGCGGCTGGGGATCGCGGCGGTGTTCTTCCTGTCGGGACGCACCAAGGTCACAGGCTTTCTTGAACTCAAGCCTTCGACCTACACGCTGTTTCGCTCGGAATACGCCTTGCCGTTGATCCCGCCGGAGTGGGCCGCCCACCTGGCGACCTACGCCGAGCACCTGTTCCCGCTGTTGCTGGTACTGGGCCTGCTGACCCGTCCGGCCGCCGCCGCGCTGCTGGGCATGACCCTGGTGATCGAGGTCTTCGTGTACCCCGACGCCTGGCCGGTGCACCTGACCTGGGCGGGCCTGTTGCTGCCGCTGCTGGCGTATGGCGGTGGGGCCTGGTCGTTGGACCGCGTGATCCGGGCTAAACGTTGCAACCCTTAATGGAGACATCCTGATGCGTATGCTTTCTTCCCTGGCCATTGCCATGGCCATGACTGTTCCGCTGTTGGCCCAGGCGGCCGACGCACCTCAACCCGGCACCGGCAAGAGCGTGGTGATCGTGCCCGGCTCGTTCGTCGACGGCTCTGGCTGGCGCGTGGTCCACGACATCCTGATTCACAAGGGCTACAAGGTCACCGTGGTGCACCAGGGCCACGAAAACCTCGCCGCCGATGTGGCCGAAGCCCGTGAAGTGCTGGAGCAGCAGGTCGGCCCGGTGGTGCTGGTGGGCCACAGTTCCGGTGGCGCGGTGATCTCGATTGCCGGCGACCGCGACAAGGTCAAGTCGCTGGTGTCCGTCGCGGCCCTGCAGCCGGAAGTCGGCGAAAACATGGCCCAGTTGATCGGCTCGATGCCGGCGCCGAGCGATGACATCAAGCCGAGCCGCGACGGTCACCTGTTCTTTGATCGCGCCCGGTTCAATGCCGACTTTGCCGCCGACCTGACCACCAACCGCACCGATTTCATGGCCGCCTCGCAGGTTCCGGCGACCACGGCGTTGTTCGGCGGCACCGTGTGGGCCGCGGCCTGGCACAAGAAGCCGAGCTACGCGGTGGTCTCCACCGAAGACCGCGCCCTGAGCCCGGACCTGCAGCGCTGGATGTACCAGCGTGCCGGCTCCAAGGTCACGGAAATCAAGGCCAGCCATTCGGTGTACATCTCCCAGCCCGAAGCCGTGGCGAAGGTCATCGAAGACGCGGCTGCGGTCATCAAATAACCCACACCCCCAAAAGGAAAACACCATGAACACTGCACTCAAATCCCGCTTGAGCCTTGCCGCTGCCGCCGCCCTGATCGCCATGGCTTCTGCTTCATTCGCCTCGGCCGCCAGCGCCGCCGACCAGCAGGAAAAACCCGGCCGCTGCTACGGCGTCAACACCTGCAAGGGCACCAGCCTCTGCGCCACCGCCAAGAACGACTGCAAGGGCCTCAACAGTTGCAAGGGCGAAGGCGTGATCGTCAAGACCCCTTCCGAATGCCTCAAGGCCGGCGGCACCCTGACTGAGCCGAAGTAACGCCCCTGGGTGGCGAGCCAGCTCCCTCGCCACCGTTTTTGATGGAGAAGCGATCATGTCGAATTCGACCGCGCACTTTGCAGGCTACGGCCTGGGGCTGCGCAAGGAGCACTACTGCGACTTCCTGGAAACCTCGGTGCCGGTGGATTTCGTCGAAGTGATCTCCGAAAATTTTATGGTCGCGGGCGGCCAGCCACGGCATATCCTGCGCCAGGTCCGCGAGCGGCACCCGGTGGCGCTGCACGGTGTATCGATGTCGATTGGCAGCGCCGAAGGGCTCGACCCGGACTACCTGCGGCGCCTCAAGGCGCTGGTGGACGAGATTGACCCGCTGTTCGTCTCCGACCACCTGAGCTGGTCGCGCAGCGGCGCCTTCAACGCCCACGACTTGTTGCCCGTGCCCTACACCGACGAAGCACTCGACCGCGTGTGCGCGAACATCCACCAGGCCCAGGAAGCGCTGGGCCGCACCCTGTTGTTTGAAAACCCCTCCAGCTATCTCGCCTTCGAGGGCGCGTCCATGAGTGAGTGGGCTTTTATCACCGCCATGGCCCAGCGCACCGGTTGTGAGCTGCTGCTGGACGTCAACAATGTGTATGTCAGTGCCAGCAACCATGGCTTTGATGCACGGGATTTTCTCGACGGGATCCCGGCCGAGCGCGTGCGCCAGATTCACCTGGCCGGCCACAGCCAGGGCGCCGAGTTATTGATCGACAGCCATGACAGCCCGGTGTGCAGCGGGGTCTGGGACCTGTACGCGGAGGCCATCGCACGGGTCGGGCCGGTGGCAACCATGATCGAGCGCGACGATCACCTCCCGCCTCTCGCCGAACTGCTGCATGAGTTGTCGATGGCGCGTGCGGTGGGGGCGCGGCGATGAACCTGGCCGAATTCCAGCAGACCTTTCGCCACTGGCTGGTCAGTGCGGCGGATGACGCTGCGTGCGCGCTGGGCAGTCAACGCGCGGGCCTGGCGGTGTACCAGAACAACTATCGCGCGCAATTGGTCGCGTGCCTGGAGCAGGCGTTTCCCCACCTGCGCCGTTGGCTCGGTGACGAGGCCTTCCTGGCCGCCAGCATTACCCATATCGACCGAAATCCGCCGCACGCCTGGACCCTGGATGCCTATCCCGAGGGGTTTTACCCGACGTTGCTGGAGGTGTTCCCCCACAACCCGGATGTGCATGAGCTGGCCTGGATCGAATCGGCCCTCAACCAGGCCTTTGTCGCCGCCGATGCCCAACCTTTGGCACTGGAGGCGCTGGCCACGCTGGAGTGGGACACGGCGGTACTGCGCCTCGCGCCGTCCCTGCGTTGCCACGCCCTGACCACCAATGCCGATGCCATCTGGTCGGCGCTCTGGCAGGCGCAGCCCGCACCGCCGGCGCAGATGCTGGAGGCGGCGGGCGGCGTGCTGGTGTGGCGGCGCCAGTTCACCTCGCGTTTGCGCCAGGTGGATGCGTTGGAGTTTCAAGCGCTTGCGCAGCTTCAGGGCGACGGCAGTTTTGCCGGGTTGTGCGAATGGCTGGTGGCGCGGCTGGGCGAAGAGGCCGGCGTGGCGCGAGCCGGTGAATACCTGGCCGGATGGCTGGGCAGCGAATTGATCGTGGAGGTGAGTAATGGTTGATCGGCGTGGTTTTTTACTGTTGGCCGGCGTGACCGTGTCGATGCCGACGTTGGCGCTGCAACAGGTCAGCACCGATGAATTCGAGATGCGTTATGAAGCCGCAGGGCCGGAGGAGGGCCACGCGATCCTGTTGTTGGCGGCGGATGTCGGCGCGTTCGCCGAAATGACAGCGCCGTTGGCGGCCCAGGGCTTTCGCGTGATCGTGCCGTCCCTGCGCAGCGCCGACGAGGCGGTGCTTGGCCAGGACGTGCTGGAACTGATGAACGCCCTGCACATCCCCGAGGCGCTGCTGGCCGGCCTGGAACTGGGCGCGCGGGTGGCGGCCCGGACGGCCAGCCTGAAGCCGAGTCGGTGTGTGGGGATGGTTACGCTCAACACCTCGGCACAGGCCGGCTTCGCCGAAGCGGTGGCATTGATGGCGAACACCGCGCACTGGCGAACATGAAAATTTCGACAGCCAGGCAATCACTCACTGAAAAAATCCCGATCTGCCCGTAATCTAGACACCTTTGCCACCTGTGCGGATTGTTCATGTCTTCTGTTGCCGATGGGCTGCCCCTCAACAAACGCCTGCCGGCCGTGATCGCGATCTCCCTGGGGATCGGCATGGCCACCCTGGACACGGCCATCGTCAACACCGCACTGCCAACCCTGGCCGAAGGGATCGGCACCGATTCCGCCTCGGTGATCTGGGTGGTCAACGCCTATCAACTGGCGATTATCGCCACGGTGCTGCCATTCGCGTCCCTGAGTGATGTGCTGGGGCATCGCCGCGTGTACCTCGGCGGGTTGCTGGTGTTTATCCTCTCGTCGCTGTTTTGCGGGCTGGCCGGTTCGCTGGTCACGCTCACCGCTGCGCGGGTGGTGCAAGGGTTGGGGGCGGCGGCGATCATGAGCGTGAATACCGCGCTGCTGCGGCATATCTACCCGTCGAAAATGCTCGGGCGTGGCCTCGGCTATAACTCGCTGGTCGTCGGGCTGGCGTTTACCCTGGGGCCGACCGCAGCGTCGGCCATCCTCTCGGTGGCGACCTGGCACTGGCTGTACCTGATCAACGTGCCTTTGGGGCTGCTGGCCTTGGCGTTGGGATTGCGCTCATTGCCGACCCTGCCGATGACCGGGCACGCCTTCGACCGGTGGGCGGCGGTGCTGTGTGCCGGGCTGTTTGCCCTGTTGGTGCTGGGCCTGGGCACGGCGGTGCATGGCGCCCAGGGCGCGCTGACCCTGGGCCTGATCGCCGTGGCGCTGGTGTGCGGTGCGTTGCTGTTGCGTCGCCAGGCCGGGCACCCGGCGCCGATGCTGGCCCTGGACCTGTTCAAGCGGCCGGTGTTTGCCTTGTCGTCCTTGACGGCAATCTGTGCCTTCAGCGCCCAGGGCCTGGCGTTTGTGTCACTGCCGTTCCTGTTGCAGGCGGTGCTGGGGCATAGCCAGGTGGAAACCGGTTTCCTGATGACGCCGTGGCCGGCGGTGGTCGCGGTGATGGCGCTGGTGGCCGGACGCCTGGCGGACCGCGTATCGCTGGGCGCGTTGTGCGGCGTCGGCCTGCTGATGCTGAGTGTGGGCATGGCCGCACTGGCGAGCCTGGGCAGCGGCGCCTCGGCGTTCGATATCGGTTGGCGCATGGCGTTGTGCGGTGCCGGTTTCGGTTTCTTCCAGTCGCCCAACCTCAAGGCGTTGATGACCAGCGCGCCATTGGCACGCAGCGGCGGCGCCAGCGGTATCGTGGCGATTTCACGCTTGCTCGGGCAGACGCTGGGGGCGTCGTTGGTGGCCTTGTGTTTCCACCTGTTTGTCAGCAGCGGGCCGCAGTATGCGTTGTGGCTGGGCTGTGCATTCGCGCTGGTGGGCGCCGTGGCCAGTGGCTTGCGTTTGCTGCCCTACGGGAAAAAGCCGTTGTAAAACCCGCGGTGGGAAGGCTACCGTGGCGACCTGAATATTTCGGGATGTTTCAGATTTATGTCCAGCCTGGCCCTCCGTACCGCTGATACCCAGTCCCGCCGCGCCGCGCTGACCCTCGCCTTATGCCTGCCCAGTGACGTGTTGCTCTACCTGTTGCTGCCCATGGAGTCCCAGGCCTTCGGTATCACCCTGGCGCAGGCCGGGGTGCTGCTGGCAGCCAACCGCCTGGTGCGGATTTTCGGTTACCGCCATGTATTGAATTTCTACGCGCGCAACGGCGACCGGCTGACCTGCATGATCGCTGCCGGGGCCGCCACGCTGTGCGCGCTGGGCAATTCGGTATTGTCGGGCTTTGCGGCGCTGCTCGGGCTGCGGTTGGTCTGGGGCTTGTGTTTTGCCGCGTTGAACCTCTCGACCCAAGTGTTGGCGACCGCGGAACCGGCCGGTGCCGCGCGTCGGGCGGGGCGGTCGCGGGCGTTGATCGCCCTCGGGCCGATGCTGGCGTTGCCACTGGGGGGCTGGCTGACAATGTGGGCCGGGCCGCGTCCGATTTTTCTGATTCTGGCCGGGTGCTGCCTGGTGGGCTTGTGGATGGCGCGCGGCCTGCCTACTGTCGGACATGATTTGCACAGCACCCCGGGGCGGCGTTTCAAGTGGCCCGACAGTGTGGCGCTGTGGTCGTTTATCGAAGGGGTGGCACTCGACGGGCTGTTTATCTTTGGCCTGTCGATCCAGGCGCAGAAGCTGCTCGGCGGCGATGCGGTGTTGATCGCCGGTGGCTTGATGGCGCTGCGTTATGTCTCCGAAATGCTCCTGAGCCCCCTCGGCGGCCATGCGGCCCAGCGCTTTGGTGCGACGTCGATGCTGTTGCTGTTTTCGTTCCTGAGTGCCCTGGCCCTCACCGCGTTCGGCAGCTATTGGGTGATTGTCGGCGCAGCGGCGGTGCTGGTGCTGCGTGCGCTGCAACTGCCGTTGGTGACCACCCTGGTGGCCGAGCGCAACCCCGGTTCGATGCGCGTGTCGGCCCTGGCCTCCAATGCGGTGTGGCGTGATATCGGCGCGGGCCTCGGGCCGTTGCTGGCGGGCCTGCTGCTGCCGATCGCCTCGGCGCCGTGGGTGTTCGGCGTGGCCGGCGCGGCGATTGCCGTGAGCGCGGTGTTCTGCTGGCGCGCGAGGATTTCCAACTGACAAGCTGAGGTTGTGTGTGTCCCGACAAGAACCCTTGATACAGGTGCTGGACGCTGCCTATCGCCACTGGACCGGCCAGGGACTGCCGGCGCCCGCTCACCTGGCTCCGCAACAACGCCTGGACTGGCTGCACACCCACGCGCCCTACAGTCTGTTGGCCCATGATGGCGCAGCGGACCCGTGTTTTACCTACGTGAATGAATGCGCCTTGCAGTGCTTCAAATACCCGCGCGAGCGCTTTATCGGCATGCCGTCGCGGTTCAGTGCCTCGGAACTGGACCGCGCCGCGCGCCAGGCGCTGCTGGAACAGGTCAGCGCCCATGGCATCGCCGAGGGCTACAGCGGTTGGCGGGTGGACGCGCATAACCAGCCCTTCATGATTTATGCCGGGGTGGTGTGGACCTTGCTCGATGCGGCGGACCGGCCCTGCGGCCAGGCGGCGCTGTTCTGGCCGGATCGGCAACGTATCGGCGTATTGGCTTAAGCGCTTTTAAGACGTTCCAGCCAGGCGGGATCGAGGCGGGTTTGCTCGGTGTCGATCCCCAGTGCCTGCATCTTTGCGGCGTGCGCCTGGATCTCCCCGGCCAGTTGCGCCTGGGCGCTGGAGTTGGCGTCCAACGCGTGCATCTGCGTCAGCCCCAGGTGGTAGAAGCGCAGCAGCTTGATCGCCGTCGGGTCATCGGCCTGCACGCGCGCGGTGACGGTGTGCATCACATTGGTCACGCTCATCAGGCTGCGCTTGAGCTGCCAGCCATACACCGCTGCCGCCAGCCACGGCTGGTTCCAGAACAGCCCGCGCACCAGGGCGACGGTAACCAGCACCCCGGCAAAGACGCCGCCGACATTGAAACGCACGTTGTCACCGCCGGGCTCGCCGAACAGCATCACCGCCAGGCTCGACAGCAGCATCGCCAAGGCCAGGAACAGCACCGCCACGATCAGCGTGCTGCGGCGGGTCTGTTGGCGGTAGGTGACGGGGTCGCAGGGTTTGAGTTCGAACATCCGGGTCATTTCTCCACTTAGGGCTGGCATCTTCGCATGCTTTGCGCAATCAAGTTGAACGATGGTTCCCAGGGCTTTCTCTAAACCTGGGTACACCACAACCCCCGTGAGGTGAACCATCATGCCCGACTACAAGCAGCCGCCACCCGGTACCCCCGACCCCGATCGCACACCCGGTGAAGAAGAGCGCGACAACGATGCGTTGCGCCCCAACGACCCGAAAGAGCGTGACGAACACGATGATGTCGAGCGCGTCGAGGAAGACCTCGAAAACCTCCACGACCAGGCTCGCCCGCTGTAACAGGAGACGGTAATGAACAAACGCCCAGATGGCCCGGCTTCCAACGAACAGGCGCGTGACAAGGATGAGTTGGGCTTCGACCCGGACTCGCCGGACGTGTCCGACCCGCAGGTCGACCCCATCGGTGCGGCAATCGCGCCGTTGGATCAGAAGGATAAGGATAAGGATGAGGCAAAAAAAAAGCCGCCCTACGATCCGTTGGGCGACTTGAAGAAGTAAACGAGCCCCGCCATTGAGCGGGGCTTTTGTTTACTTGGGTGGTGTCCAGGTCACTTCGGTAATCCCGTATTTTTCTGCCCAGGGACGCGTGGTTTTCTTCACCTGCTCGTGACCCACGCGGCCGATTCGGCTGACGTGTGCAATGTCGGCATCAACGGCCGCCCAGTGCCAGGCCTCGGCGTTGTTCATCACTTCGGCGCGCACTACAAAGGACTTCGGTTGACCGTGCAGCTGATAGTGGATGGTGTAGATTTTTGCGGTACTCATGTTGCCTCCCTGTCTTGTTATAGATGGATACGGGAGTGTTCAAAAAGGTTCATTCAAAATGACAATCCGCACGTCGGCACGGCATAGTGACGCACCCGCCCCGTGCCCAAGGACCGTGCCATGCCGCGACTGATTCATAGCCAGCTATACCTGCAACGCCTGGGCTACGACACCGTGCCACCGCCGACCTTGCAGACACTGCAAGAGTTGCAGCTGCGCCACGTCTGCACCTTCGCCTTTGAAAGCCTGTCGACCCTGCTGCGCCTGCCGGTGCCGATCGACCTGCCCAGCGTCGAGCAAAAAGTGCTGTTCGATGGGCGGGGCGGTTATTGCTATGAACTCAACCAGATGTTCCTCGCGTTGTTGCAGGAGCTGGGTTTCGACGCGCGCGGCATCACCGGCCGCGTGGTCATGGGCGGGCCGCCGGATGCGCACACCGCGCGCACCCACCGCCTGAGCCTGGTGACCCTGGACGGCGTGCGCTACATCACCGATGTCGGCTTCGGCGGCATGGTGCCCAGCAGCCCGTTGCAACTGGACAGCGAGGCGGTGCAAGCCACCGCCCACGAACCCTATCGGCTGAGCTTCGACGGGCAGGGCAGTTACACCTTGTGGGCGCAGGTGGGCGGGGAGTGGCGTGGTTTGTATGTGTTCGACCTGCAAGTGCAGGCGGCCATCGACTACGAAATCGGCAACTGGTACGTCTCCACGCACCCGCAATCGCCGTTTGTGGGCCAACTGAAAGTCGCGCGCCTGGCCGCGGGCAAACGCCATACCCTGAACAACGCCCACTACGCGGTGCATTACCTGGATCGTCCAAGTGACAAGCGCACGCTTGAGAGCGCGGATGAGCTGTCGACGTTGCTCAGCGAGACCTTTGGTATTCGTCTGCCGCAGGAGGCTGTGTTGCGTCCGGCGCTTGATGGCTTAATAGTGGCAGCTGCGTAAGAGTATTGATCTAGAGCCTTCGCTGAACCGTTTTACCTCCAAAATCGGGCAAATTAATTCGAACCTTTGGCGCAAGCGGGGGTTCGAACCGGTTCCTGAATAATTTGCTCACCAGACAAGGAGATGTAAAACGATGTCCAAGCTATTCGGAAAATTCCTCAAGAACACCTCGGTACTGGCACTGGTTGCCGCGCCTGCCGTGGTGTTTGCGGCCCCGTCCACCGACCCGATTTCGACCTTCGGGATCCAGGGCAGCTACAACGACTTCAAACTCGAAGGCGGCAGCGAAAGCGACAAGGACCACATGCCCGAAGCGGGCCTGTTCTACACCTTCGGCAACAAGCTGACCGGCGAATCCGGGTTTATCTACCAGGCCGGTATCGAGGCCAAATACGGCGAAAAGAGTGACAACAAACTCAAGGAAGGCCAGGCCGACCTGGACCTCGGCTGGCGTGCCGCGCTGGATGCGCGCAACTTCGTCGACGTGATCGTGGGCGGTGGCTACAGCTGGACCCGCTACGAGCCGGACACCAACGACTACGACGTCAAGCTCACCAACAAATCGCCGTTCGCCAAGGCCGCGCTGGGCTACAACCACCAGTTCGATGACATGACCCTGCGTGTCGAAGCCGGTGCGCGCCGCACCCTCGACGGGCGCGCCAAGCTCAAGGTGGATGACGTCGGTAGCGACACCGTCGACCTCAAGGACCGCACCAACCCGTATGCCGAGGTCAGCCTGCTGATGAACCAGAAGGGCGACCTGCCAGTGATGGCGGGCCTGTACTACACCCGCACCGAGTACAAGCTCGACGAAGACTCGGCAGTGGCCGACAACACCAAGCTCAAGCGTGATGAATACGGCTTCAAGGTCGGTATCGCGTTCTAAGCCCCACGGTCGGATGCGGGGAGGCCAACGCCCCGCATCCGGCTGTCCGGTAATGCCCCCCTTTGTGTCCCGCAAAACCCTCAACGCCGCGCCGCCGCTGCCTTAGTGTGGAATCGCTTTCCACCGTATAAGAAGAGAGGCTGGCCATGCGTTGCATTGCCTTGTTGTTGGCCGTATCCGGCCTGCTTGCCGCCTGTGACGACACCCCCAGACATCCCCCCGCACGTGCCACGGCCGCGATTGCCATGCCCGTCGACCCGGCATTGGCCCAGGTCTACGACAGCAGTTGCAAGCTGTGCCACGCCAACCCCGCGTCCGGCGCGCCGCTGAGCGGCGACAAGGCCGCATGGAGCCCACGTGTTGCCCAAGGCGTGGACACGCTGCTGGACCACAGCATCAACGGCTACAACGGCATGCCGCCGATGGGCCTGTGCATGCAGTGTTCCGAAGAGCAGTTTGTGGCGCTGATCAGCTTTATGGCCGGTGTTCAACTCCAACAAGAATAAAAGGGGTGGTGGATGACGCTTTCACGGCGGCAACTCTTGCAAGGCTCGGCACTGGCCGGGGCGTTCCTGGCACTGGCGAGTAACCCGACACTCGCCCAGTTGGCGCGGGCGCCGCGCCTGATTCCGTGGCGCAACTGGTCGGGGGCGCAGACCTGCCTGCCCCTGGCGCGGCTGGCCCCCAAGGACCTGGACGAACTGGTGCAGGTGATTCGCCAGGCGCCGGGGCAGATCCGCCCGGTGGGCTCGGCGCATTCCTTCAGTGCGCTGGTGCCCACCGACGGCACGTTGCTGTCGTTGAGTTATTTCAACGGGCTGCTGGACCACGACCCGGCCACGTTGCAGGCCACCTTCGCCGCCGGCACGCCGATGTCGCGCATGGGTCCGGCGCTCAAGGCCGTGGGCCAGGCGCTGCCGAACATGGCGGACATCGACTACCAGACCCTGGCCGGCGCGATTTCCACCTCGACCCATGGCACCGGTGTCGGCTTTACCTCGTATTCCGGCTGCGTCACCGGGCTGCAACTGGTGACCGCCCAGGGCGAGGTCCTGGACTGCGACGCCCAGCGCCATCCCGAGGTGTTCAACGCTGCCCGAGTCTCCCTTGGCGCATTGGGCGTGGCCACCCGGATCCGCTCGCAGAACCGCGCGCCTTACCGCCTGCGCGAACGCCAATGGATTGCCAGGACCGAAGAGCTGCTGGAAGACGTCGAGAAGAACACCCGCGAGAACCAGCACTGGGAAATGCTCGTGGTGACCCATTCCGACTACGCGCTGTCCATCGCCCTCAACGAAACCGGTGATGCGCCGACGCCGCCTATCGACCCGGCCGAGGCGGGCGGCAACGAATTCGTGTCGATCATCGAAAAGCTCGACAAGTACGCCAGCGACTTTCCGGACACGCGTCGCACCTTGCTCAACAGCCTGCGTTTTTTCGCCAGTTTCGAGGACCGGGTGGCCGAGTCGTTCGAGGTCTACGCCAATGTGCGCAACGTGCGTTTCAACGAGATGGAGTATTCGGTGCCTGCCGAACACGGCCCGGCGTGCCTGCGCGATATCCTCAAGCTGATCAACGACAAGGACCTGCGCACCTGGTTTCCCATCGAGTACCGCTACGTCAAGGCGGATGACATTCCCTTGAGCATGTTCGAGGGCCGCGACAGTTGCTCGATCTCTGTGCACCAACATTACGCCATGGACCACCACAACTTTTTCGCCGCCGTGGAGCCGATCTTCTGGAAATACGCCGGGCGCCCGCACTGGGGCAAGTTGCACACCCTCAATGCCCGCACGCTGCAGCCGCTGTACCCGCGCTGGGATGAATTCACCCGCGTGCGCCGCGAGCTGGACCCGAGCGGCAAATTCCTCAATGCGCACCTGCAATCGATCCTGGGAGTGGCCCGATGAACCGCCGACATTTTGTGCTGGGCACCGCGGCTTTAGTCGCGGCGGGTGCCTGGCTGCTGCGTCCGAGTGATCGCGGCGCGCCGTACAGCGAATACTTTCGCAACCTCAATAATGAGTTGAAGGCCCATGGCCCGATGCGGCCGGTGATGCTGATCGACCTGGACCGCCTGGATCACAATATCGACGTGGTCATGCAATCGGTGCAGCGCGGCGGCAAGCAGCTGCGGCTGGTGGAGAAGTCACTGCCGTCGCCGGGGTTGCTGGCGTATATCGCCAAGCGCGCTGGCACTCAGCGGTTGATGTCGTTTCACCAGCCGTTTCTGAATCACGATGCGCAGGTATTTCCCGACGCCGATATCCTGATGGGCAAGCCATTGCCGGTGCGCTCGGCCGAGCTGTTTTATCAAACGCATAAAGGGCCGTTCGACCCCTCGCGGCAGTTGCAGTGGCTGCTGGATACGCCTGAGCGATTGCAGCAGTACCTGACGCTGGCCCAGGGCCTGGGCACGCGTTTGCGGGTGAATATCGAACTGGATGTGGGGCTGCACCGCGGCGGTATCCGTGACAACGCGGTGCTGGGGCAGATGCTCACGCTGATCGGCGCGCACCCGCAGCACTTGGTGTTTGCGGGTTTCATGGGCTATGACCCGTTCGTGGGCATGGGGGTGCCGGGTATCCTCGGCTCGCCCCAGGCGTTGTTCGAGCAGGTGATGCAACGCTACAACGGCGCTGTGGATTTTACTCGCCAGCAGTTCCCCGGGTTATGGCGCGACGGGTTGACGCTGAACACGGCGGGCAGTCCGAGTTATCGCATTCATGAGCAGGAGCGCTTGAGTACCGAGGTGTCGGTGGGCACGGCGTTGCTCAAGCCTACGCATTACGATTTGCCATCGCTGAGTGAGCATGTGCCGGCGGCGTTTATTGCCACGCCGGTGTTGAAAAGCACGGGCCCGGTGGATATTCCGGCGCTGGAGGGTGCGTCGCGGTTGTTTTCGTGGTGGGACCCGAACCAGCGGGAGACGTTGTTTATTTATGGCGGGAACTGGATGGCGGAGTTTGAATCGCCCCAGGGGTTGCAGAGCAACGAGGTGTTTGGGCGTAGTTCTAACCAGGAGATGGTCAATGGCTCGCCTGCGGTGGGCTTGAGGGTGGAGGACCAGGTGTTTTTGCGGCCGACCCAGAGTGAGTTTGTGTTGTTGCAGTTTGGGGATTTGCTGGCGGTTCGGGGGGGGAGGGTGGTTGATGCTTGGGCTGTTTATGGCTGACGGTTGGGGGGAGGGTGGTGTACATATCCATTGCTGCGGTAATGGCGAGTTATGGTTCCGCCCTTACGGCGGGTCACTTTTGGAAAAGCCCCAAAAGTAACCAAAAGGGCTCTTGCCCCAACACTCGGCACCTCGCCTAGGCTCGGTGTGCCCGTAATCCGACATTGATTTGGGGGGCCGCCGCCACGCGCCATC
>NZ_JASCPP010000091.1:0-28159 GCF_029959745.1 Pseudomonas sp. PS01298
GGCTCCTATAGTGGTAACGCATTTCCCTGTAGGAGCCGGCTTGCCGGCGATGGCGTATTCAATCCCCCGCCACGTTCTAAAGCAGCGGCGCCACCACCGGCTCCTGCCGCGGCCACGCATCCAGCACCGCCTTGAACAGCGTCGCCAGCGGAATGGCAAAGAACACGCCCCAGAACCCCCACAGCCCGCCGAACAACAGCACTGCGCAAATGATCGCCACCGGGTGCAGGTTGACCGCCTCCGAGAACAGCAGCGGCACCAGCACGTTGCCATCCAGGGTCTGGATAATGCCGTACACCGCCATCAGGTAGATGAACTGGTCGCTCCAGCCCCACTGGAACAAGGCGATCAACATCACCGGCACCGTCACCACCACCGCACCGACGTACGGCACGACCACCGACACCCCTACCAGCAACGCCAGCAATGCCGCGTAGTTCAGGTCCAGGGCGATAAAGGCGATGTAAGTCACGCCGCCACAGATAATGATCTCGATGACCTTGCCACGGATGTAATTGGCGATCTGGCGGTTCATCTCTTCGGCCACCCGCGTGATCAGCGCCCGCTCGCGCGGCAGGTAGCCGCTCACCCAACGACCGATCATCGCGCGGTCCTTGAGGAAGAAAAACACCAGGATCGGCACCAGTACCAGGTAGATCATGATGTTGACCAGCAACGGCAGGCTGGACAGGGAAAAGGTCAGCGCCCATTGCCCGAATTTTCCGATCTCTCCGCGCGCCGCTTCGATGGCCTGCAACACCTGCTCATCCGAGACCAGGTGCGGGTAACGCTCCGGCAGCAGCAGCAACAGTGATTGCCACTTGGCGAGCATGCCCGGCAGTTCGTTGAACAGGGTAATCAGTTGGTGCCACAGCAACGGCAGAACCACCACGATAAACACCACGAGCAAGCCCATGAACAAGGCGAATACCAGGCCCACGGCAGCGCCGCCCGGCAGTCGCAGGCGCTCCAGGGTGGTGACCAGGCCCTGCATCAGGTAAGCCAGCACCATCCCCGCCAGTACCGGCGCGAGCATGCCGCCCAAGGTCAGTACGGCCGTAAAGGCCAGGAAAAGCAGGACCGCCAGCACCACCGCTTCTTCGTCGGAGAAGTAGCGCTGGATCCAGTCTCGTAACACTTTGAACATCAATCAACCTCGGGTGGTGGGGGCGAACGGTTCAGGCCTTGCGCAACCAGTAACGGTACACACCGGCGGCGTCTTCTTCATGTAGCAGGGTATGGCCCGCCAACTTGGCAAAGGTACGGAAATCACGCTGGGAGCCCGCGTCGGTGGCGATGACCTTGAGCACTGCACCACTGGCCAATCGATTGAGCTCCAGCTTGGCCTTGAGCAAGGGCAACGGGCAATTGAGGCCACTGGCATCGAGTTCGGCATCAAAGGCTACAGCGTCGGTCATGGTTTTACTCCAGGCACGCATTCGGGCTGCTTAGAATATCTGGTCCGAAGCTCAGTGTCCGGCTACAGTAAGCTCTTTGTCGAAAGGCTCTGTGCATGACTTTTTTGCGCCCTACCCTGCTGACGCTGGCTTGCCTGCTGGCCTCCCCGGGCTTCGCCGATGACCTGCCGTCACTTGGCGACGCCAGTTCTGCCATTGTCTCGCCACAACAGGAATACCAACTGGGGCGCGCCTGGTTGGCCTACCTGCGCGGCCAGGTCTCACAGCTTAATGATCCGCAACTCAAGGATTATGTCGAAACCAGCGTGTACAAGCTGGTAGAGACCAGCCAGGTGAATGACCGGCGCCTGGAGTTCATCCTGATCAACAGCCCGCAATTGAACGCCTTTGCCGCACCCGGCGGGATTGTCGGGGTCAACGGCGGCCTGTTTCTCAATGCCCAGACCGAGGGCGAATACGCCTCGGTGCTCGCACACGAATTGGCGCACTTGTCCCAACGCCACTTTGCTCGTGGCGTTGAGGCGCAACAGCGCATGCAGATCCCGATGATGGCGGCCCTGCTGGGCGGCATCATCGCCGCCGCTGCCGGCGCAGGTGATGCGGGGATTGCCGCAATTGCCGGTACCCAGGCCGCTGCGATCCAGGAACAACGGCGCTTCTCGCGCCAGAACGAACAAGAGGCAGACCGCATCGGTATTCTCAACCTGGAAAAAGCCGGTTACGACCCGCGTTCCATGCCGACCATGTTCGAACGCCTGATGCGCCAGTACCGTTTCGATGCCAAGCCGCCTGAATTCCTGCTGACGCACCCGGTCACCGAATCGCGGATCGCCGACACCCGCAACCGCGCCGAGCAAGCCAAGCCCGGCGGCAAGGAAGACAGCCTGCGTTATCAGCTGATTCGCGCCCGCGTGCAGCTGCAATACGAAGATACGTCCGGGCTCGCTGCCAAGCGCTTCCAGGCACAGCTGGATGAGAACCCTAAAAACGACGTGGCGCGCTATGGCTTGGCCATTGCCCAGATCAAAGGCTCGCAGTTCAAGGAGGCGCGGGAAAACCTCGCGCAGCTGCTGGCCAAGGCGCCCACTGACATCACCTACAACCTGGCCCAGATCCAGTTGGACATCGACAACAACCACCTGCCGGATGCGCAGCAGCGCACCGATAAGATGTTGACCCAGTATCCGGGCAACTATCCGTTGAATCAGGTGAGAGTGGATCTGCTGCTCAAGCAGAACCGCACCGCCGATGCAGAAAAGGCCCTCGACGCATTGCTCAAGTCTCGTCCGGACGATCCGGATGTCTGGTATCAGGTTGCCGAGACGCGCGGCCTGTCCGGCAATATCATCGGCCTGCACCAGGCGCGTGCCGAATACTTTGCCCTGGTGGGCGATTTCCAGCAGGCCATTCAGCAATTGGACTTTGCCAAGCGTCGCGCCGGCAACAATTTCCCACTGTCGTCACGCATCGATGCGCGCCAGCGTGAGCTGATCGAGCAGGAACGCCTGGTCAAGGGAATGATGAGCTAAACCCATCGCCCACAAAAAAGCCCCGCCTTCGTCATCCGAAGGCGGGGCTTTTTATTGAGCTGGCGGCTACTCGGCCAGCTTGAAGGTAATGAAGCTGGCACGGCCCTGACGCAGCACGCGCATCGACACCGAGCGATTCTTCGGCAGCGCCTTGGCGATGTCGGTGAACTGCTTGGTAGAGTCAATCGCCTGATTATTCAGGTGAGTGATCACATCGCCTGGCTGCAGGCCGATCAAGGCTGCCGGACCATCCTGCACTTCCTTGATGACTACGCCGCTCTTGAGGTCGAAGGATTTCTTCTGCTCATCGGTCAGCTCAGCCACGGCAATACCCAGGCGGTTACTGCTGCGCTCGGCACCCGGCTTGGTGTTACCCAGGGCATCCAGGGTCGCACCTTCTTCAGGGATGGCGCCAACGGTCAACTCAACTGTCTGGCGCTTGCCTTCACGAATCACTTCCAGCTTGGCCTTGCTGCCGGCCTTGAGTGCACCTACCAGGTGTGGAAGATCAGCCGACATGATGATCGGCTGGCCGTTCATGCTCAGGATCACGTCGCCAACCTGCAGGCCACCCTTGGCAGCCGGGCCGTCGTCCTGGATCTGCGCGACCAGGGCACCGGCCGGCTTGTCGAGGCCGAAGGATTCAGCCAGGTCCTTGTTCACTTCCTGGATCACTACGCCCAACCAGCCACGGCTGACCTTGCCACCGCTTTTCAGCTGATTGGAAACATCCATTGCCACGTCGATCGGGATAGCGAAGGACACGCCCATGAAGCCACCGGAACGGGTGTAGATCTGCGAGTTGATCCCCACCACTTCGCCCGCCAGGTTGAACAGCGGGCCACCGGAGTTACCCGGATTGATCGGCACGTCGGTCTGGATGAACGGCACGTAGTTTTCGTTGGGCAGGCTGCGGCCAATGGCGCTGACGATACCTTGGGTCACGGTGTGGTCAAAACCGAACGGCGAACCGATGGCGACCACCCACTGACCGGCTTTAAGGTCCTGGGATTTACCCAGCTTCAGCACAGGCAAGTCCTTGCCATCAATCTTCAACAACGCCACATCGGAACGTGGGTCAGTTCCCACCAGCTTGGCTTTGAGCTCACTGCGATCGGCCAGGCGCACAAGAATCTCGTCGGCGTCGGCAATCACGTGGTTGTTGGTGAGGATGTAGCCATCCGGCGAGATGATGAAGCCCGACCCCAGGGATTGCGCTTCACGCTGGCCACCGCCGCCACGGGGCGTGCGTGGCTGCGGCATGCCGCGCTCGAAGAACTCGCGCAGCATCGGCGGCAGGCCTTCGAGGTCAGGCATCTGCTGGTTGGAGACTTTGCGATCCGGCAGCTTCTGCGTGGTACTGATGTTCACCACGGCAGGCGAGGCTTGCTCAACCAATTGGGTAAAGTCAGGCAACTCGGCCGCTTGCGCAGGCAAGGCCTGACCCAGCACCAACACCGTGGCGACTATGGATAGGTAAGACTTCAAACGTGGTATCGACATACAGCTCCCGTTACGACGAGCAGGGTTGAGCGACAGGGTTCAAGAAACGCCGAAAACTGCGACCGACATCTTTGTTCCGCGAACAAAACAAGGCCAGAGCCGACAAGCCCTGACCTATAAAAAACATGAGAGATTTTTGCAAGTGAAAATGCTGATCCGGACATTTCATGCTCTCGGCAGCCAACCTGGCGTGGATACACAGTGAAAGGTCAGGATGAACATAGGATTAACGGCTCACGGCTGGGTGACTGGCTTTTTTTCACCGCGCACTGACAGCGCGATACGTTCGGCCGTACCGATAGGAATCTCGCCCACAACCGTCACCATCATTTCGCCGTCCACCGTATTCAGGCGACGGGACACGGCTACCGTCGGGCCCAACTGGGTGCGGGTTTCGGTGACGCTTACGTCGCTGATGGGCTCAAGAAACACCGAGAACCGCGCCAGGCCATCTTCATACATCAGGCTTTCGACGGTTGCCTTGGTTTGTGTGTCTTTACGGACACTGCTGTTGCTCAGCTGAAACCCCGGCGGCAACCACTCCAGGTGCCACGCCTCGACAGACTGGGCTTGCGGTGCCTGAGTCTTGGCGACGCTGACCGGCGTGCAGTCGCTGCCGGGCTGCAGGTCGTGATCGTCGGGCAGGGAAGTATCCAAGCGCGTGAACTGGAAACGCTCCAGCAATTGGCCCTGATCATTGAGCAGCAAAGACTTGAGCGGCAGCGCGGTTTCACGGTCCAGGTGCAGCTCAAAGCCATAACGGTACTGATCACGCGGCGTTATCGAAACGATTACCGCATTCCGACCGGCCACGCGCGATTTGCCGATGACGGCCAGTTCGTAGAATTGATCGAGTTTTTGCGGATCCAGCGCGCGTGAAGGTGCATCACGCGAATTGCCAAGGCCTGCGACCAGGGTGCCGCTGACACATTGAGTACGGCCGTCCAGCCGCACGACTTCCTGGGCAGAGCCATCGAGCTGCAAGAGCCGCTCACGGACCTGACCATCCTGGACGCGATGCCAGATGTCATGGGTGGAAAAACTGCCGTTACGTTCGTAGACAAACGTACCTTTAAAGCTTTGCTGCTGCTCTGCACGCCCAAGTCGAGTCAGCCAGTCTTGGGCTTCATCGGCATGGGCGGGGAGTGCAAACCAACCACAGAGCAAAAGCGTAAGGAGCGGTATGGCGCGCATAGGGCTCCTTGACGGTTTAGCGGTTTTCCAGGCTTGCAGCACGTGCATATGGCAGAGCGCTTTCAGTGCCTTTCAAGGCCGATTCCTGTGCGTGTTGGCGCAGGTAGCCTGGAAGACGCTGGTCCTGCCAGCCGGATTGCCCTTGCAATACACCGTTGGCCATAGGGCCGGTGGTGTCAGAGCTTTCCTTGTAGCCGGCCAATACCGCTGGGCCTTTGACTTGCGGACCGGCCATGACCGGTTGCTGAGTCTGCTGGGCCAGTTCGGCACCGGCGATTTCGTCCTGGTTGTACAGGCGAACACCGGCCAACACGGCAACAGTCACCGAGGCAGCAACTGCCAGGCGACCCAGGCTACGCCAAGGACCACGAGCAGCTTTTGCCGGAACGGCTTCATCAGCCAGCGCGGCAGAAACGGCCGCAGCAATATCCAGACGAGGGATTAGAAGATCCTTGTGCATCACCGCCCGAGCGACTTGGTAACGAGACCAGGTATCACGGGTTTCGGCATCATCAAATGCGTTGAGCACTCGACGAAGTTCCAGTTCATCCGCTTCGTTATCCATCACTGCGGACAGCGATTCCTGCAGGGCATCACGACTCATGGCGGTTCCTCTCTTGGCTGTCGCCGCTGTCTTTAGTTTTCCTGCAACAACGGTTGCAAGGCTTTATCGATGGCTTCCCGGGCCCGGAAAATCCGTGACCTTACAGTCCCCACCGGACACTGCATGACGCTCGCAATGTCTTCGTAACTCAGACCATCGAATTCACGTAAAGTTAACGCCGTACGTAAATCTTCTGGCAGTTGCTGAATTGTGCGATGAACGGTTCCTTCGATCTCGTCGCGCAGCAATGCACGCTCCGGCGACTCGAGATCTTTGAGGCCGTGGTCACCATCGTAAAATTCTGCATCTTCTGAACTTACATCACTATCCGGTGGGCGGCGCCCGCGAGACACCAGATAGTTCTTCGCCGTGTTGATGGCGATGCGATATAGCCACGTGTAAAACGCACTATCACCGCGAAAATTGCCAAGTGCACGGTACGCCTTGATAAAGGCTTCCTGTGCAACGTCCTGCGCTTCATGGGTGTCGTGCACAAACCGCACGATCAACCCGAGAATTTTGTGCTGGTATTTCAGCACTAGCAGATCAAAAGCTCGCTTGTCGCCGCGTTGAACGCGCTCGACCAGCTGCTGATCCTCTTCCTGGGTTAGCATGAACACTCCTCGTTGTACTTGAAGGAGGCTTGCATAACTAAACGATCAGGCTTGCAAACATAGACTCGGACTTTTCGCAAAAGTTCTCCCCCTCCAAGCAAGTTTCCGGCATGCACTGATTTGGCACACACGAAAAACGCAGCACGGGCAATGCCGACTGCGCGAATAATCTTGTCGTCGGTTTTCTGACGCGTCCAATGCTCCCGACGGGCCAATAAACTCAACGTTTTCCCAGCTTTCGGGCAACCTGCTATTGAGTCGGGGCTTATGCAAAAAGTTCCCATCTCAATAACCAGCCGATTTTAACCCGAGCCGCGCACCGTAATCTCACATTGCCACGAATGCCCGGCTATTGTGCCGCTCCCCCCCTCTATATACTAGTGGCCCGTGTGACCCTTTGATTCGCCGATCCGGGCGTCCTGTTTGCGCCAACCCTGTGGATCGCTTTTTGCGGAATCCTTCAAATGAGCCAACAGTTTCAACACGATGTGCTGGTGATCGGTAGCGGCGCGGCCGGCTTGAGCCTTGCGCTGACCCTCCCCCGCCACCTGCGAATTGCCGTACTGAGCAAAGGCGACCTGGCCAACGGTTCGACTTTCTGGGCCCAGGGCGGTGTCGCCGCCGTGCTGGACGACACCGATACGGTGCAGTCCCACGTCGAAGACACCCTCAACGCCGGCGGCGGCCTGTGCAACGAGGACGCAGTGCGCTTCACCGTCGAGCACAGCCGCGAGGCGATCCAGTGGTTGATCGACCAAGGCGTGCCCTTCACCCGTGACGAGCACGCAGGCACTGACGACGGCGGCTTCGAGTTCCACTTGACCCGTGAAGGCGGCCACAGCCATCGCCGCATCATCCACGCCGCCGATGCAACCGGCGCGGCCATCTTCAAGACCTTGCTCGAACAGGCGCGCCAACGCCCCAACATCGAATTGCTGGAGCAACGCGTCGCCGTCGACCTGATCACCGAAAAGCGCCTGGGCCTGGCGGGCGAACGCTGCCTCGGCGCCTACGTGCTCAACCGCGCCAGCGGCGAAGTCGACACCTATGGTGCGCGCTTCACGATCCTGGCGTCCGGCGGTGCAGCCAAGGTCTACCTCTATACCAGCAACCCCGACGGCGCCTGTGGCGACGGCATCGCCATGGCCTGGCGTTCGGGCTGCCGGGTGGCCAACCTGGAATTCAACCAGTTCCACCCCACCTGCCTGTATCACCCCCAGGCCAAGAGTTTCCTGATCACCGAGGCCCTGCGTGGCGAAGGTGCACACTTGAAACTGCCGAACGGCGAACGTTTCATGCAGCGCTTCGACCCGCGCGCCGAGTTGGCCCCGCGCGATATCGTCGCCCGCGCCATCGACCACGAGATGAAGCGCCTGGGCATCGACTGCGTCTACCTGGACATCAGCCACAAGCCCGAAGCTTTCATCAAGACGCACTTTCCCACTGTCTACGAGCGCTGCCTGGCCTTCAATATCGACATCACCAAAGGCCCGATCCCGGTGGTACCCGCCGCGCACTACACCTGCGGCGGCGTGATGGTCGACCAGCAAGGCCGTACGGACGTGCCCGGGCTGTATGCGATTGGCGAAACCAGCTTCACCGGCCTGCACGGCGCCAACCGCATGGCCAGCAACTCGCTGCTCGAATGCTTCGTCTACGCCCGCTCGGCGGCGGCTGACATTCTCGAACAGCTGCCGCGTATCCCGGTGCCGGCCGCCCTGCCCCGCTGGGACGCCAGCCAGGTCACCGATTCGGACGAAGACGTGATCATTGCTCACAACTGGGACGAGCTGCGGCGCTTCATGTGGGACTACGTGGGGATCGTGCGCACCAACAAACGCCTGGCACGCGCTCAGCACCGGGTGCGGTTGCTGCTGGATGAGATTGATGAGTTCTACAGCAACTATAAGGTCAGCCGTGACCTGATCGAATTGCGCAACCTGGCCCAGGTGGCGGAGCTGATGATCCGCTCGGCCATGGAGCGCAAGGAGAGCCGGGGCCTGCATTACACCCTCGACTACCCGCAGATGCTGCCCGAGGCGCGCGACACTATTCTGGTGCCAACCACCTACGCCGGCTGAACTTCAGGCGAACCCGCAGGTGCCGGTGTACATCGGCGGCCTGCGAATCCCTCGGCACGCAGAGTGAACGCACGCGCCATCGGCCCTTCAGCCGATAGCGCAGCACCACGATCAGCGGCAACGCCAGGCTGTCGGGACGCAATTGCACGCTGTGCCAGCCCAGCTCGTCGCTGAATAACTGCCAGCCGTCTTCGTCGCGGCGCAGGCCACGAATCGACGAACGGTGAGTCAACAGGATATGGCGCGGTAAAACCCAGGCGGCGTGAGCCAGGCACACCAGCATGCCCAGACTGGCGAACGGTAGATCCACCACCAACAGGGCACCCAGTGCGAACGCCTGGGCAAGAAGATACGCCGCCAGCAAGAGCCGCGAGGCCTGCCAGCGGCATTCAAAACGATTACTTGGGTTGTACACGGTCCAGAATCATGCGGACCATGCGCTGCAGCTCCGGGTCTTCCGACTCTGCACGTTCCATGAACCAGCCGAACATGTCCTGGTCTTCGCACTCCAGCAGGCGGACATAGACATTGCGGTCCACCTCATTAAGGGTTGAATAGACCTCTCTGACGAATGGCACCAGCAACACGTCCAGTTCAAGCATGCCGCGACGGCTGTGCCAGTAGAGGCGATTGAGTTCTACATCTTCGACCATGGAGCGCTCCTCAAATAGAGCGCGAGTATACAGGCCGAACGGCACCGGAACAGTCGGCTTTGGTCGCCCCATACGGAAACTATCCATTTGCCGGGCGCCCCTCTATGATGCACCCATGACTTTTTGACCTGCGATGACCCATGGCTGACTCTGCTTTCTTCTGCCCCCTGTCCCACGAAGGTGTTCTCGCCGTCCGTGGTTCCGACGCTGCCAAATTCCTGCAGGGCCAACTGACCTGCAACCTCAATTACCTGAGCGACACGCAGGCCAGTCTCGGCGCGCGCTGTACGCAAAAAGGCCGGATGCAATCGAGTTTTCGCATTGTGTTGCAAGGTGACGGCGTACTGCTGGCGATGGCCACCGAGTTGCTGGAACCGCAGTTGGCGGACCTGAAGAAATACGCCGTGTTCTCCAAATCCAAGCTCACCGACGAAAGCGCCGCCTGGGTGCGTTTCGGCCTGGCCGAAGCCGATCAGGTCCTCGCCAGCCTGGGTCTGGAACTGCCGGCCGACACCGACAGTGTTGCCCGCACCGACCACTTGATCGCCATTCGCGTGTCGCCCGGCCGCAGTGAACTCTGGGTCCCCGCCGAGCATGCCGATGCCGTGCGCAGCCAATTGGCCACGCAATTGAAACAAGCAGACTTGAATGAATGGCTGCTGGGCCAGGTCCGCGCCGGGATCGGCCAGGTCATGCCCCAGACCCGCGAGCTGTTCATCCCGCAGATGCTCAACCTGCAAGCCGTGGGCGGCGTCAGCTTCAAGAAAGGCTGTTACACCGGCCAGGAAATCGTCGCGCGCATGCAGTACCTGGGCAAACTCAAGCGCCGCCTGTACCGCTTGAGCCTCAATGCGGCGCAAATGCCCGAGCCAGGCACCCCGCTGTTTTCCCCCAGCCACAACAGCGCCATTGGCGAGGTGGTGATTGCGGCAAAAGCGGACCAGGTGATTGAACTTCTGGCCGTGTTGCAAGCCGAAGCAGCCGATAGTGGCGATGTGCATCTTGGCACCCTGGAAGGCCCCGGTTTACAGCTGCTCGACCTGCCTTACCAACTCGACCGTGATCGAGAGATCCAGCGTTAGTCGCCGTACCTTTTTGCAACACCCTAGAGATCATGAATGAACAAGCTGGCGGAAAAAGTCCAACAGGCGTTGGTGACGGCCATCGACAACGATGACCTGGTTCTGCCGACATTGCCGGAAGTCGCCCTGAACATCCGTCAGGCCGCCGAAGACCCGGACATCAGCATCAGCCACTTGAGCAAGGTAATCGGTCGTGACACCGCGCTGTCGGCGCGCCTGATCAAAGTGGTGAACAGCCCGCTGTTGCGCGCGACCCAGGAAGTCACCGACCTGCACACCGCCATCACGCGGCTGGGCACCAACTACAGCAGCAACCTGGCCATCGGCCTGGTGATGGAACAGATCTTCCACGCCCGCTCCGAAGCCGTCGAACAGAAGATGCGCGATGTATGGCGCCGCAGCCTGGAAGTGGCCGGCGTGAGTTACGCCTTGTGCCGCAGCCACAGCCTGCTCAAGCCCGACCAGGCAGCCCTCGGCGGCCTTGTGCACCAGATCGGCGTGCTGCCGATCCTGACCTACGCCGAAGACCACTACGAGCTGCTCTCGGACCCGGTCAGCCTCAACCACGTGATCGACAGCATCCACCCACTGCTCGGCGACAAACTGCTCGGTGGCTGGGACTTCCCGGAAATGCTGGCGAAGTTGCCGGGACAATATTTGAACCTGGAGCGCGACTCCGCCAGCCTCGACTACATCGACCTGGTGCAGATCGCCGTGCTGTATTGCCATCGCGGCACCGATCACCCGTTGGCGAGCGTACCGGTGTCCACCCTGCCGGCGATCAAGAAGCTGCGGGTCGACCCCTACAGTGACAGCTTGCGCGCGGAACTGGATGAAGCGCGCTCGATGTTCTATTGATCAACCGGCGATAAAACTCACGCGCACCTTCAACCCCGCCAGCTCGCCATCATGCAGGCTGATCTGCGCCAGATGCGCGCGGCAGATTTCGCCGACGATCGCCAGCCCCAGGCCTGAACCCATGCCCTGCTGGCTGCGTCGATAGAAGCGCTCGAACACCCGGTCGCGCTCATCCAGCGGGATGCCCGGGCCATCATCCTCCACTTCCAGCACCGCCGGCGCCGTCACCCGCAGGATCACGTTGCCGCCAGGCGGCGTGTGCGCCAGGGCGTTGTCCACCAGGTTACTCAGCAACTCGTTGAGCAGGGTCGGCTCGCCGCGCAGCCACACCGGCTCGCCGGCCTCCAAGGCCAGCGCCACGCCGCGGGCATGCGCCAGCGGCGCCATGGCCATGCCCAGCTCACGGGCGAGCTGGCTGAGGTCGAGCAACTGCGCGCCGCCTTCGGCAATCGCCCGCGCGCCGTTCTCGATACGCGCCAGGGACAGCAATTGGTTGGCCAGGTGGGTCAGGCGGTCCGTGCCCTGGGCCGCGGTTTCCAGGGTGCTGCGCCAGGTCGCCGGGGCGTCGCTGCGCAGCCCCAGCTCCAGCCGTGCCTTGAGCGCCGCCAGCGGGGTGCGCAGTTCGTGGGCCGCATCGGCAATGAACTGCGCCTGGCGCTCGAACTGGCCGCGCAGACGCTCGGTGAAGTGGTTGAGGGAACGCACCAGCGGGCCGAACTCATGTTGCACCTCCACCAATGGCAGCGGCCGCAAATCGTCGGGCTGGCGCTCTTCCACCGCCGTGCGTAGGCGCTCCAGCGGGCGCAGTGCCGCACTGACGGCAAACCACACCAGCAACAAGGCGCCGATGGCGAGCATGCCCAGGCGCAGCAAGGTGTCGGCCATCAGGCTGCGGGCCATGCTCACACGCGCTTCATCGGTTTCGGCCACGCGGATTTCCGCCATGCCGTTCATGTTCGGTTCGGACACCGCCTTGAGCAGGCTGACCACCCGCACCGGCTGGCCCAGATACACGGCGTCATAGAAGCGCGCCAGTGCCGGGTAATCATCGGTGCGCGGCGTGCCGGGCGGCGGGCCGGGCAGGTTTTCGTAGCCGGAGATCAGCTTTTGGTCGATGTCATTGACCTGGTAATAGATGCGCCCGGCGCTGTCATAGGCGAACGTGTCCAGGGCCACGTAAGGCACATTGGCACTGAGGGTGCCGTCCACCTGGGTCAGGCCCGCGGCGATGGTGCGGGCCGAGGCCAACAGGGTGCGGTCATAGGCGGTATCGGCGGCCTCGCGGCCATTCCAGTAAGCGCTCATGCCGCTGGCCAGCATCAGCAGCACCAGCAACAGCGCCAGGTTCCACAGCAGGCGCCAGCGCAGGCTGCTGGGCTTATGCATCGCGCGCTTCCAGCAGGTAGCCGAGACCGCGAAAGGTCACAATGGCGATGGGCTGGCCGTCGAGTTTCTTGCGCAGGCGGTGCACGTAGATTTCGATGGCATCCGGGCTCGCCTCTTCGTCCAGGCCGAACACCTGCGAAGCGAGTTGCTCCTTGCTCATCACCCTGCCCGGTCGCGCGATCAGTGCTTCAAGCACCGCTTGCTCACGGGAGGTCAGGGTCATCAGCTCGCCGCCGACCGTAAAGCGGCGCGTGTCGAGGTCATAGACCAGCACACCACACGCCTGCTGGCGCTCGCCGCCCAGCACGCTGCGCCGCAGCAGCGCCTTGACCCGCGCCTCCAGCTCCGTCAGTTCGAACGGCTTGGCCAGGTAGTCGTCGGCGCCGAGGTTCAGGCCATGCACGCGGTCTTTCACATCACTGCGCGCGGTCAACATCAACACCGGCAGGTTTTTTCCACGGGCGCGCAACCGCGCCAGCACTTCGAATCCGTCCATGCGCGGCAGGCCTACGTCGAGGATCGCCGCCGCGTATTCCTCGCTGCTCAAGGCCAGGTCCGCGGCCACGCCATCGTGCAACACATCGACAGTCAAACCCGTGCTCTTGAGCGCTTGGGCGACGCTTTCAGCGAGCTGCAGATGGTCTTCAACCAGGAGGACACGCATGGACTTCTACCTCGTTCGGGCATGGCCGACGCCACGCTTTGCGGGGCAGTTTACAGGCGCCGCCTGGCCTGTGAAGCCCGAAAACATTGAAAGACAACTGAAAGGTTAGTGAAAGCTTCGCCCTTTAGCATCCAGCCACGGTGGGTCATGCCCATCGAGCTACCTGATCCGTAGCGCCCGAAAAACGCCTCGAAGCGTTTTCGCCAAAATAAGAACAATAACGGAGTACCCAACGATGCTGTCGACACAGCCCCAGGCTTGCCCGCCTGTTCGTTCTTCTCGCCTGACCCACACCGCCCTTGCCAGTGCCGCTGCCCTCGCCGGCTTTGCGCCGCTCAGCCAGGCTGCCTTCTTCGAAGACAGCAGCGCGACCCTGGAAACCCGCAACATGTACTTCAACCGCGACTTTCGCGACGGCACAAGTGCGCAGCAATCCAAGCGCGACGAATGGGCCCAGGGGTTCATGCTCAACCTGCAATCGGGCTACACCGACGGCACCGTCGGCTTTGGCGTGGATGCGTTGGGCATGCTCGGGGTCAAGCTCGACTCCAGCCCCGACCGCACCGGCACCGGCCTGCTGCCGACCCATGACGATGGCCGCGCCGCCAACGAGTACTCCAAGCTGGGCCTGACCGGCAAAGTGAAAATCTCTGCCACCGAGTTGAAGATCGGGGCGCTGATTCCCGAACTGCCGATCCTCAAGCCCAACGACGGGCGCATCCTGCCGCAGACCTTCAACGGCGGCCTGCTGACCTCCAAGGAATTCAAGAACCTGGTGTTCACCGCAGGCCGGCTCGACAAGGCCAAGGACCGCGACGACACCAACTACGAGGACATCGCCCTCAACAACAAGAACAGCCGCTTCCTCAGCGGCGCCACCGGCAAGCACTTCAACTTTGGCGGTGCCGACTACAAGTTCGCCGACAAGATCACCGGCAGCTACCACTTCGCCCAGCTCGATGATGTCTACCGCCAGCACTTCCTCGGCCTGGTCGCTGCGCGCCCGATGGGCCCCGGGACCTTCGCCACCGACCTGCGCCTGGCGATCAGCGATGACACCGGCAGTGCCCGTGGCGGCAAGATCGACAACCAATCCCTCAACGGCCTGTTCAGCTATGCGCTCAATGGCCATAAGCTCAGCGCCGGCTATCAGCACATGTCCGGTGACAGCGCCTTCCCGTATGTGGATGGCAGCGATCCGTACCTGGTCAACTTCGTGCAGATCAACGATTTCGCCGGCGCTGAAGAGCGCTCCTGGCAAGCGCGTTACGACTACGACTTCGCCAAACTGGGGATTCCCGGCCTGAGCTTCATGAGCCGTTACCTCTCGGGTGACAACATCAAGCTCAAGAACGGCGAGACCGGCAAGGAGTGGGAACGCAACAGCGAGATCCGCTACGTGGTGCAAAGCGGCACGTTCAAGGATGTGTCGGTGCGCCTGCGCAACGCGACTTATCGTTCCAACTATTCAGCCCGTGACGCGGATGAAATGCGCCTGCTGGTCAGCTATAGCGTCGCGCTTTGGTAGTAACAACTCATAACAACAAAGACGGAGATCACCATGACCCCTTCACTGCGTAAATTGGCCCTCGCCGCCGGCTGCATGCTGTTCGCCGGCCAACTGCTGGCCGCCGACGAGCCCAAGCGCCCGGAATGCATCGCGCCGGCCTCCCCTGGCGGCGGTTTTGACCTGACCTGCAAACTGGCGCAAAGCGCGCTGGTGAATGAAAAGCTGCTGAGCAAGCCGATGCGCGTGACCTACATGCCTGGCGGCGTGGGCGCGGTGGCCTACAACGCGGTGGTCGCGCAGCGTCCGGCGGACGCCGGCACCCTGGTGGCCTGGTCCAGTGGCTCGCTGCTGAACCTGGCCCAGGGCAAGTTCGGTCGCTTCGATGAGAGCGCCGTGCGCTGGCTGGCAGCGGTCGGCACCAGCTACGGGGCCATCGCGGTGAAAGCCGATTCGCCCTACAAGACCCTCGACGATCTGGTCAAAGCCCTGAAGAAAGATCCGGGCAGCGTCGTGATCGGCTCCGGCGGTACCGTCGGCAGCCAGGACTGGATGCAAACCGCGCTGATCGCCAAGGCCGCCGGGATCAACCCGCGTGAGCTGCGTTATGTGGCCCTCGAGGGCGGCGGTGAAATCGCCACCGCGCTGCTCGGTGGGCATATCCAGGTGGGCAGTACCGACATCTCCGACTCCATGCCGCACATTCTCAGCGGTGACATGCGCCTGCTCGCGGTGTTCTCCGAACAGCGCCTGGACGAGCCGGAAATGAAGAATATTCCGACCGCCAAGGAGCAAGGCTACGACATCGTCTGGCCGGTGGTGCGCGGCTTCTACCTCGGGCCGAAAGTCAGCGATGCCGACTACGCCTGGTGGAAGGATGCCTTCGACAAACTGCTGGCCTCCGACGAGTTCGCCAAGCTGCGTGACCAGCGCGAGCTGTTCCCGTTCGCCATGACCGGCCCGGAGCTGGACACCTACGTGAAGAAGCAGGTGGCTGACTACAAAGTGCTGGCCAAAGAGTTCGGCCTGATCCAGTAATCGCCCCTCTGTGGGAGCGGGCTTGCCCGCGAAAAACGTCAACGACGACGCGTGCTGCCTGGACACACGCGGCGTCCGTGCATTTTTCGCGAGCAGCTTCGCGCCTGCAAAAGTGGCCCAGGAGTTTCCTATGCTCTTACAACGCATTTTCGCCTCGGTGATGTTGCTGGTCTGTGCCGGCCTCGCCTTGATGGCGTGGCCGTATCAGGCGGCATTTTCCTACGAGCCGGTCGGCCCTCGCGCCTACCCGCTGTTGATGCTCGGGCTGATGAGCCTGGGGCTGATCTACATGCTGTTTCGCCTACAGCCGACCAAGCACACCGAGGAAGAACCCGCGCTGGACCGCCAGACCCTGATCAAGATCGGCGTCTGCGTGGCCCTGCTGATTGTGTTTGCCGGCACCTTCGAACCACTGGGTTTCATCCTCAGCAGCATGCTGATCGGCATCCCCATGGCGCGCCTGTATGGCGGCCGCTGGTTGCCCAGCGTGGTGATCGTCAGCCTGATGGCCATTGGTCTTTATCTGCTGTTCGATAAAGCCATGGATGTTCCGCTGCCCCTCGGCCTGCTCGACGTTCTGGAGAACTGACATGGATACTTTTGGCTATTTGGGCCAGGGCTTCGGCGTTGCGCTGTCCCCCTACAACCTGGTGACCGCGCTGTGCGGCACCTTGATCGGCACCGTGGTTGGCCTGTTGCCGGGCTTGGGCCCGATCAACGGCGTGGCGTTGTTGATCCCGATCGCTTTCGCGCTGGGCCTGCCGCCGGAATCGGCGCTGATCCTGCTCGCCGCCGTGTACCTGGGTTGCGAATACGGCGGCCGTATCAGCTCGATCCTGCTGAACATCCCGGGCGAGGCATCCACCGTGATGACCACCCTCGACGGCTACCCGATGGCCCGCAAAGGCCTGGCCGGTGTGGCACTGTCGCTGTCGGCATGGAGCTCGTTCATCGGCGCGTTTATCGCCACCTGCGGCATGGTGCTGTTTGCACCGCTGCTGGCCAAATGGGCGATTGCCTTCGGTCCGGCGGAATATTTCGTGCTGATGGTGTTCGCGATCGTCTGCCTGGGCGGCATGGCCGGCGACAAACCGCTGAAAACCTTCGTCGCGGCGCTGATCGGCCTGTTTCTCTCGGCGGTGGGCATTGATGCCAACAGCGGCGTCTACCGTTTTACCGGCGATAACATCCACCTGACCGACGGCATCCAGTTCGTCGTACTGGTGCTGGGCTTGTTCTCCATCAGCGAGATCCTGTTGCTGCTGGAAAAAACCCACCGTGGCCAGGAAGCGGTCAAGGCCACCGGACGGATGATGTTCAACCTGAAGGAAGCGTCTGCGGTGTTTGTAGTGAACATCCGCTGCGGCCTGCTTGGTTTCATCATGGGCGTACTGCCAGGTGCCGGCGCGACCTTGGCTTCGGCCGTGGCCTACATGACCGAGAAACGCCTGGCCGGTGCCAGCGGCAAATTTGGCCAAGGCGACATGCGCGGCCTGGCCGCCCCGGAAACCGCGATCGGCGCTTCCGCCTGCGGCGCGCTGGTGCCGATGCTGACCCTGGGTGTGCCGGGTTCGGGCACCACGGCGGTGATGATCGGCGCCTTGTCGCTGTACAACATCACGCCGGGCCCGCTGCTGTTCCAACAGCAACCGGACATCGTCTGGGGCCTGATCGCCTCGTTGTTCATCGCCAACATCATGCTGGTGATCCTCAACATTCCGATGATCCGCATTTTCACGCGCATCCTCGCCGTGCCGAACTGGGCGCTGGTGCCGGTGATCGCGATCATCACCGCGATTGGTGTGTACGCGGTCCACGCCACCACCTTCGACCTGTTCCTGATGGTCGGCATCGGCATCTTCGGCTACATCCTGCGCAAGCTGGACTTCCCGCTGTCGCCGGTACTGCTGGGCTTTATCCTCGGTGGCCTGATGGAGCAGAACCTGCGCCGCGCGCTGTCGATCTCCAACGGTGCGCTGGACATCCTCTGGTCGAGCCCGATCACCTTCGGTGTGTGGGTACTGACGGCGCTGATGCTGGCCTTCCCACTGGTGCGCATCTACCGCAAACGTGCCCTGCAGCGTCGTGCCGTGGCTGATGTCTGAGGTCACCTTCAAGCAATGGTGGGGAACACCGCTGGTCGGCCTGGCCGGCGGTTACCTGGCCAGCCTGGTTGGCTGGCCGTTGCCGTACATGGTCGGCTCGTTACTGGCGATCATCCTGGTGCGGTGCCTCACGCCGTGGCAATTGGCGGAAATTCCCGGCGGGCGCAAATGCGGCCAATGGGTGGTGGGGATCGGCATCGGCCTGCACTTCACCCCGGTGGTGATCGAGCAGGTGATGAGCCACTTCGGCCTGATCTTCTTCGGCGCGCTGGTCACCAGCCTGTCGAGCATCGTCGGCGTGTGGTTGATGCGCCGCAGTGGCGAAGACCGCGCCACCGCGTTTTTCTCGAGCATGCCGGGCGGCTCCGGAGAGATGGTCAACCTCGGCGCGCGCAATGGCGCGGTGCTCAGCCGGGTCGCGGCGGGGCAGAGTTTGCGCGTGCTGGTGGTGGTGCTGTGCGTGCCGGCAATCTTCAAGTACCTGCTTGAAGGCGGCGCGCCGCAGTTTCATCCGGCGCCGGTCAGTTGGGCATGGCTGGCGTTGTTGTTTCCGCTCGGGGCGTTGGTAGCCTGGGGATGGCAACGCTTGCGCCAGCCAAACCCGTGGCTGTTCGGCCCGTTGCTGGTGAGTGCGACGGCCAGCGTGGTGTGGGACCTGCATATCGGCTTGCCCGACGGCGGCAGCCAGGTGGGCCAATGGCTGATCGGCAGCGGCCTGGGTTGCCACTTCAACCGTCAGTTCTTTCGCCGCGCGCCGTCGTTCATGGGTCGCACCTTGATCGGCACGGCCCTGACCATGGCGCTGGCGACGTTGGCGGCTGTGGGCTTGAGCGCCTTGACCCATCTGGACCTGCGCTCATTGACCCTGGGCATGATGCCCGGCGGCATTGCCGAAATGAGCCTCACGGCCGAGACCCTGCAACTGTCGGTGCCGTTGGTGACGGCAATGCAGGTGATGCGCTTGCTGTTTGTGCTGTTCCTGGCGGAGCCGCTGTTCCGGCACTGGAACCGCCGTGTCTAGGCGCCGGCTTGCCGACGCTGGCGCTGGCGCTGGCTCCGTCGACAACTTGGTTGGCTGACACACTGCAATCGCCGGCAAGCCGGCGCCTGCAGTGGGGTGGCGAGGGTTAGAGCGGTGGCAACCGCCATTCAATCGGCGTCTCGCCATTTTGCTCAAGAAACTTGTTGGTGCGGCTGAAATGCCCGCAGCCCAGAAACCCGCGATACGCCGACAACGGCGACGGGTGCACTGAGGTCAGCACCAGGTGCTTGGTGGCATCCACCAGCTTCTGCTTGCCCTGGGCATGCGCGCCCCACAGCAGGAACACCAAATGCGGCTGGTGTTCGCTGACCACTTCGATAATCCGGTCGGTAAAGAACTGCCAGCCCTTGCCCGCATGCGCATTGGCGTTGGCGCGCTCCACCGTCATGGTGGTGTTGAGCAGCAACACGCCCTGGTCGGCCCAGCTCTGCAGGCAGCCGTGGTTGGGGATGTCGATGTTCAGGTCGCGCTTGAGCTCTTTGTAGATATTGACCAGCGACGGTGGCGTCGGCACGCCCGGCTGCACCGAGAAGCACAAACCATGAGCCTGGCCGGGACCGTGGTACGGGTCCTGGCCGAGGATCACCACCTTGACCTTGTCCAGCGGGGTTGAATTGAGCGCGTTGAAAATCAGCGGGCCAGGTGGATAGATCTCTTTGCCGGCGGCATGTTCCTGGCGCAGGAACTCGCGCAACTCGGCCATGTAGGGCTTCTCGAACTCATCGCGCAGGGCGTGTTTCCAGCTGGGTTCGAGTTTGATACGGTCGCCTTCGGTCATGGTGTGGTCGTCGCCTGAAAAAGAATGGGCGAACCCTAGGAAAGCCGACCCCGCTTGTCAATTGATCTGACACACCATCGGCACTTTCCCACGAAGCGATCATACTGAACCTTCACTTTCTCGATTGAGGTCACGATGAACCTGCACTTCGAAGAGCTGACCGGCAGCGACGGTGCCCGCATCGGCATCGCGAGCCTGGACGCTGAAAAGTCCCTCAACGCCCTCTCCCTGCCAATGATCCTGGCCCTGGCCGACCGCCTGGATGCCTGGGCCAAAGACCCGAACATCGTCTGCGTACTGCTGCGCGGCAACGGCCCCAAGGCTTTTTGCGCCGGTGGCGAGGTGCGCAGCCTGGCCCTGGCCTGCCGTGAACATCCAGGAGAAGTGCCGGCCCTGGCTGCGCAATTCTTCGCGGCGGAATACCGCCTCGACTACCGCCTGCACACCTACCCCAAACCGGTGATCTGCTGGGGCCACGGCTACGTGCTGGGCGGCGGCATGGGCTTGCTGCAGAGCGCGGCGGTGCGCATCGTCACGCCGAGCAGCCGCCTGGCCATGCCCGAGATCAGCATCGGCCTGTACCCGGATGTGGGCGCCAGTTGGTTCCTGTCGCGCCTGCCGGGCAAACTCGGCCTGTTCCTGGGCCTCACCGGCGCGCACATCAATGGTCGTGATGCCCTCGACCTGGGCCTGGCCGACCGTTTCCTGCGCGACGACCAACAAGACGAGTTGCTCGATGGCTTGCTGCAACTGAACTGGCAGGAACAAACCTCGATGCAACTCAACAGCCTGCTCAAGGCCCTGGCCCAGGAAGCCGTCGACCAGCAACCCGAAGCCCAATGGCTGCCGCGCCGGGCACAGATCGATGCATGGCTGGATGTCGGCGATGTGCGCTGTGCCTGGCGCGCCTTGAGCCCGCTGCGCGAGCACGCCGACCCGCTGTTCAGCCGCGCCGGCAAGACCTTGAGCGAAGGCTGCCCGCTGACCGCGCACCTGGTGTGGGAGCAGATCCAGCGTGCTCGCCATCTGTCGCTGGCCGAGGTGTTCCAGATGGAATACACCCTGAGCCTCAATTGCTGCCGTCATCCGGAGTTCAGCGAAGGGGTGCGCGCGCGGTTGATCGACAAGGACCAGACACCCCACTGGCATTGGCCGGACATCAACACGATCCCCGACGCCGTGGTGCAGGCGCATTTCAACAAGGCCTGGGAAGGCCGGCACCCGCTGGCAGATCTGTCGGATTACTGAGAGTTTACAGGCATAAAAAAACGGCGCTTCCTGCGCCGTTTGCGTATTTGATCGATCAACGGTGACCGCCACGGCCGCCGCCGTGATCACCTCCACGTCCATGCCCGCCATTACCGCCGTGATCACCCCAGCCCTGGTTCGGGTAAGGCCGGTAGCCCGCCCTCGGGCCTGCCGGGTAGTAGCGAGGCGCCGGCGCGTAATAGCGCGGTGCCGAGTAATAACGCGGTGGAGGGGCGTAGTAACGCGGTGCGGGGTAGTAGTCACGACGGTATTGGTACGTCGGGCCACCGCCGTAGTAATACACCGGCGCCGGTGCGGTGTAGACCTCGGAGCGGTAATAGCTCTGGCCTCCATCGTAGTAAGGCACACACGCAGAAAGCGTAAGACCGAGTAACGCACTGAGTAGCAATCGTCGATACATGGCGGCCTCCTGGACCGCGGAAGAGCTCCTCCAGCGACGCTGGAGGGCGGCATTCATCTTTCAACGAATGACGAAATATCTGACATCAAAAACAGAATCTGGTGCGTTCTGGTAACAACTTGATACATCAATGCCGGTGGCTTGAAGGGCCGTATGGCTGCATGGGGAGAGCGTGTTTAGTCTGCTCGAAGCTTTAACGATTCAGTAAATTTCTCTGGCTCGAAACTTTGTCGATTGCGATGATGTCACTATGACATCGCACAACGCCAGGAAGGCTCTAGTGTGCGCCCTTCGCCAACATCTGCGGATTCGAGCCATGAAAATTTCCACCAAGCTGCTGCTGTCATTTCTACTGTGCGCGCTGGTCACCCTCGGGGTCGGCCTGCTGGGGATCAAAGGCGTCGTGCGACTGGCGAGTGCGCTGGAGCTGACGTTCTCCAATAATCTGGTCTCCGTCAGCAACACGGCCGCCACCCTCAATGGCCTGGTTGCGCATAACCGTGGTTTGTACCGCCTGCTGGATGCCAGCAAGGGCGACGTCGCCGCGCAGGACCGCAACCGTGTGCGCGACGACATCAGCAACGAACTCAAGCGCAGCCAGGCCGCCTACGCCACGTACCGCGCCACGCCGCTGGAGGATGACGAACGCGCGGCAGGCGACAAGCTCGACCAGCTCTGGCCGACCTATGTCAGCAATTCCGAACGCATCATCGCCATGCTCGATGGCGGCCAGGTCGAGCAGGCCCGCGCGCAACTCAACAGCAGCAACAATGAACTGTTCCGCCAGGCCCGCGACCTGATCCGCGTGATGATCGACTCCAACAACCGCCAGATCCAGGAAGGCGCCGTCGCCGCCGATGAACTGCGCAGCAGTGCGTTGACCTGGATGATTGCCGGCATCGTGCTGGCCTTTATCATTGCGATCATCATTGGCGTGCTGATCACGCGGCTGATCACCCGTCCCATCGCCCAGGCGGTAGAAAGTGCGCAACGCATTGCCAAGGGCGACCTGACCCAAGCCATCCTCACCGAGCGCACCGACGAAGCCGGGCAACTGCTGATGGCACTCGCCGATATGCAGGGTGGCCTGAAAAGCACCCTGGTGGAAATCGCCAACGCCGCCGACCAGCTCGCCTCGGCTGCCGAGGAACTGAGCGCGGTCACCGACGAAAGCAGCCGCGGCCTGACGCGCCAGAACGACGAAATCCAGCAAGCCGCCACCGCCGTGAATCAGATGACGACGGCAGTCGACGAAGTGGCCAGCAACGCGGTGTCGACTTCAGAAGCCTCGCGCCAGGCCACCACCGAGGCTGAAGATGGCCGCCAGCAGGTCGAGCAGGCCGTGTCCGGGATGTCATCGATGGTCGACGAGATCAACGACTCCACCCAATCGGTGGCCGATCTCGCAGGCCAGGTGCGCGAGATTGGCAAGGTCATCGATGTGATCCGCGGCATCGCCGACCAGACCAACCTGCTGGCCCTGAATGCCGCCATCGAGGCCGCCCGCGCGGGTGAACAAGGTCGCGGTTTTGCGGTGGTCGCCGATGAGGTCCGCGCGTTGGCCCATCGCACCCAGACCTCGACCGTGGACATCGAAAAGATGATTGGCGAAGTGCAAGTCGGCGCCGATGACGCGGTGGCCGCGATGAACAAAAGCCTGACCTGGGCCAACAATACCCAGGCCCTGGCGCAGAACGCCGGCGACGCGCTGCAGCGGATTACCGCGAGTGTGGCGATGATCAACGAGCGCAACCTGGTGATCGCCTCGGCTTCCGAGGAGCAGGCCCAGGTGGCCCGCGAAGTCGACCGCAACCTGCTCAACATCCAGGACCTGTCGACCCAGACCGCCGCCGGCGCGCACCAGACCAACGCCTCCAGCCAGGACCTGTCACGCCTGGCCACTTCGTTCAACGTGCTGGTCAGCAAGTTCCAGCTGTAAGCGCCTCATTGCAGTGCGCCGACGCACCCGCGTGGCGCACGCTGTCCTGACCTTTACCCTCCCTCCTCGCCGGGCCGCCTGCACAGACGGGCCCCGGCGCACTTGGCACGAACCTCGCTTTGCATCTGCCGTGCAGGATTCATCACAGGTTCGCGGCACCACAATTTGCAATGGCCGACTAGGGTTCCGGCTCGCCACAAGCGAGTGGCTGGTCCGAGAGTTGGCGACCTCCAGTTGAGGTTACACGGCGGGATAAAAGCCCGGGAGACAAGCCACCGTTCGCGGTGCCGCGTTGCTCCTGCTCGCCCTTGATCAACTGGAGAAGCCCATGCCCTCAATCCGTTTACCCGCCCTCCTCGCCGCTGCGTTCGCCGCCGTGCTGAGCCTGCCGGCCCAGGCCGCCACCAAAGACCACTTCAGCGTCTGCTGGACGATCTACGCCGGCTGGATGCCCTGGGAGTATGCCGGCAGCCAAGGCATCCTCGACAAATGGGCAAAGAAGTACGGCATCAGCATCGACATGGTCCAGCTCAATGACTACGTCGAATCCATCAACCAGTACACCGCCGGCCAGTTCGATGGCTGCACCATGACCAACATGGACGCCCTGACCATCCCCGCCGCCGGTGGCGTAGACAGCACCGCGCTGGTGGTCAGCGATTTCTCCAACGGCAACGACGGGGTGATCATCAAGGGCACGGGCAAGACCGTGGCCGATCTCAAGGGCATGAACGTCAACCTGGTGGAACTCTCGGTGTCCCACTACCTGCTGGCCCGTGCGCTGGAATCGGCAGACCTGACTGAAAAAGACCTGAAGGTGGTCAACACCTCCGACGCCGATATCGCTGCCGCCTTCAACACCGATCAGGTGCAGGCCGTCACCACCTGGAACCCGATGCTCTCGGAGATCAAGGCCAAGCCCGGCGTAAGCGAAGTGTTCGACTCGAGCAAAGTGCCCGGCGAAATCATGGACATGATGGTGGTCAACACCCAGACCCTCAAGGACAACCCCAAGCTCGGCAAGGCGCTGACGGGCGCCTGGTTTGAAGTGGTCGCACTGATGAACGCCAAGGGCGCCGCCAGCACCGAGGCCCTGGAACATATGGCCAAGGCTTCCGGCACCGACCTCAAGGGGTTCCAGGCACAACTGGACACCACCAAGCTGTTTGCCACGCCCAAGGAAGCCCTGGCGTTCGCCACCAGCGCGCAACTGCCGGCGACGATGCGCAAGGTCGCCGAGTTCTCGTTTGAACACGGTTTGCTCGGCGAAGGCGCCAAGGACACCAGCGCCGTGGGCATGAGCTTCGCCAACGGCGTGACCAGCGGCGACACCGCCAACCTCAAGCTGCATTTCGACCCCAGCTACGTGCAGATGGCCGCCGACGGCAAGCTGTAAGAGGACCTGGCCATGCGCCTGATCAACCGTCATCCGGAACGCTCCAGCCGCCTGTTGTTGGTGATACTGCCGTTCGCCCTGCTGCTGTTCGCCTACTTCGTGGGCTCGGCCGAGCGCCTGGCGGAAAATCCCAACGACAAGCTGCTGCCCAGCGCCGCGCAAATGAGCGACGCGGTGAAACGCCTGGCGTTCAGCGCCGACGCGCGCACCGGGGAATACGTGCTCTGGCAAGACAGCGCGTCGAGCCTGCGCCGCCTGGCCATCGGCTTGGGAATAAGCGCCCTCGCCGGCCTGTGTCTGGGCATCGCCGCGGGCACGCTGCCGCTGTTTGGCGCGCCGTTGTCGCCGCTGCTCACGGTGCTGTCGATGGTGCCGCCGCTGGCGATCCTGCCGATTCTGTTCATCGTGTTCGGGCTCGGGGAATTGTCCAAGGTGATGCTAATCGTGATCGGCATCACCCCGGCCCTGGCCCGTGACCTGGAGCAGCGCGCGCGAGAGATTCCGGTCGAGCTGCTGGTCAAGGCGCAGACCCTCGGCGCCTCTACCTGGACCCTGATGCTGCGCGTGGTACTCCCGCAATTGCTGCCGCGCCTGCTGATCTCCCTGCGCTTGATGTTGGGCTCGGCCTGGCTGTTCCTGATTGCCGCCGAAGCCATCGCCTCCACCGATGGCCTGGGCTACCGCATCTTCCTGGTGCGCCGCTACCTGGCGATGGACGTGATCCTGCCATACGTGGTGTGGATCACCCTGCTGGCCTGGCTGATGGACTGGGGCCTCAAGGCCCTGACCCGACGCGCGTTCCCCTGGTACGAAGGAGCGCGGGCATGAGCTTTATCAGCGTCAACAATGTGTGGCAGCGCTATGGCAACCAGGTGGTGCTCGAAGGCCTCAACCTGCACGTGGCCGAGGGCGAGTTCTGCACGCTGGTAGGCACCTCGGGGTGCGGTAAATCGACCTTCCTGCGCCTGCTGTTGGGCCAGGAAACCGCGAGCAAAGGCCAGATCCTGCTGGACGGCCAACCGCTCGCTGCCGAGCCGGATGCCAGCCGTGGCGTGGTGTTCCAGCGCTACTCAGTGTTCCCGCATCTGAGCGTGCTCGACAACGTCGCCCTGGGCCTGGAACTGCCGCGTTCAGCACTGCTCGGCCGGTTGTTCGGCAAGGCCAGGCAGCAGGCCCGCGAACAGGCGAGCGCACTGCTGCACAAGGTCGGCCTCGGCCATGCGCTGGACAAATACCCGGCGCAGCTCTCCGGTGGCATGCAACAACGCCTGGCGATCGCCCAGGCGCTGATCATGCAGCCGCGCGTATTGCTGCTGGATGAACCCTTCGGCGCCCTCGACCCGGGCATTCGTAAAGACATGCACCAACTGCTGCTGGAACTGTGGCGCGAAACCCGCCTGACGGTGTTCATGGTCACCCACGACCTGAGCGAAGGCTTCAGCCTCGGCACGCGCCTGCTGGTGTTCGACAAAGTGCGCGTCGACCCCCACGCCCCCGGCGCCTATGGCGCCCGTATCACCTACGACATCCCTTTGAACAGCGAGCGTCGCAAGGCGCTCGCCGCCGAACTTGGAGCTCTTTCCAAATGACTGATTCCAACCCGCTGTTCCCGCCATTCGCCGAGGAAATGATACCCGGCGGTGGTCACCGTTCGTTCGTGCTCAAGCGCGGTCAACTGCTGCGTCTCACGGATATTCGCGGCGGCGCCAACGTCAGCCTGACCCTGCTCAACGCCAACGAAAAAACCGAGCGCCTGAACCTGCCCGACAGCCTCAAATGCCAGCACACCGCCAAGCTCACCACCGGCCATTGCCTGTACTCGGACATGGGCCGCGTACTGGCGGCCATCACCGCCGACACCTGCGGCTGGAGTGACAGCATTGGCGGCGTGTTGTGCGCCGCCGAAGTCGCCGAGAAGTACGGCCAGGGCCGCTATCAGGAACTGCGCAACGGCTTTTTCCGCAACGGCACCGACAACCTGCTGGTGGAGTTGGGCAAGTGGGGCCTGGGTCTGTCCGACCTGCTGATGACCCTCAACCTGTTCAGCCGCGTCAGCGTGGATGCCGACGGCGGCCTGCACTTCGTGCCGGGCAACTCCAAGGCCGGCGACTACATCGAACTCTACGCCCCGATGGACACCCTGGTGGTGCTCACCGCGCTGCAACACCCGATGGACCCCAACCCTGACTACGCCCCACAACCACTGAAACTCAGCTGGATGAACGCCGACCCCAGCGTCGCCGAACACTGCCGCACTTCGCGCCCGGAAAACGCGCGCGGCTTTATCAACACCGACCGTCTGTTCGCCTGAGGAGCTGCCATGTCTATCGCACTGAAACAACCGGATGCAGCGGTATACCGCGCCACCATCCCCGCCGGCGAGCCGTGGCTGATGGAGGTCAAGGCCGGGCAGACCCTGCGCATCCTCGACCTTGAGGGCAACCAGGCCGTCGACACGCTGTTCTACAGCCTCAAGAACCCACGTGAGCGCTACGACGTGCAACGCACCTTGCGTCGCCAGAACAGCGTGTACCTGGGCACCGGCAGCGTGCTGTATTCCAACCTCGGCCAGCCGATGCTGACCATCGTCGAAGACACCTGCGGGCGCCACGACACCCTCGGCGGCGCCTGCGCCCAGGAGAGCAACACCGTGCGCTACGCCCTGGAAAAACGCTACATGCACAGCTGCCGCGACAACTACCTGCGCGCCTGCGCCCACGATGGTCGGCTGGGCAAAAGCGACATCGGGCCGAACATCAATTTCTTCATGAACGTGCCGGTAACCGCCGACGGCGGGCTGACCTTCGAAGACGGGATTTCCGCCCCTGGCAAGTACGTCGACCTGCGCGCGGAGATGGACGTGATCGTGTTGATCTCCAACTGTCCGCAACTGAACAACCCGTGCAACGCCTACAACCCCACCCCTGCGGAGCTGCTGGTATGGAATTGAAAATGAGCCGTTTGCGTCAATGGTTGTTTGCCCTGTGCCAGGCCCGCGCCGGGCAGTGCCTCCACAAACGCTGAAGATCAAATGTGGGAGCGGGCTTGCTCGCGAAGGCGGTGTGTCAGCGATACATAGATTGACTGAAACACCGCATT
>NZ_JASCPP010000092.1:0-27477 GCF_029959745.1 Pseudomonas sp. PS01298
GCTTGCGTGCGATCGTGGGGTATCAGTCGATCAAGGGAGGACTGGCCCACCGCTATCGCAGGCAAGCCAGCTCCCACACGGATAAGTGTCAGTAGAAAGGGCGCACATAAAAAAGGCGACCCGAAGGTCGCCTTTTTCAGCACCGCACTGATCAGAACTCGTGATCAGCGTTATCCGGGTTCAGGTCGCTGATACCCAGCTTGCCTGCGGCTGCTTCAATCGAACCGGTCTGCTTGACCAGTGCGGCGATCGCGTCACGCACGATCTGGTTGCCGGCTTCGTTGCCAGCGGCGATCAGTTGGTCGTAGTGCTCGCCGTTGTTGGCGTGGTCAACCATGACCTGGATCTTCGCTTCGGTCGCCGCCAGGTCAGCCTTCAGGGCGGTGTCGGTAGCCGGATCAGCCTTGGCCACCAGGGACGACAGGCTGGCGCCGGTCAGCTTGGTGCCATCGACGCGGGTGTACTCGCCCAGGTAGACGTTGCGGATGCCCTTGGCGTCATAGAACTGCGAGTTGTGGGTGTTATCGCTGAAGCAATCGTGCTCGTCTTCCGGCGAGTTGGCTTCCAGCGAAACCTTCATGCGTTCACCGGCCAGCTCGCCCAGGGACAGGCTGCCCATGCCGAACAACATTTTGCGCAGGCCGTCGGTGGCAGGTTCTGCCTCCAGGGTGGCGCGGTAGTTGTCTTCGACGTTGGGTTTCCAGTTGCCGACCATTTCTTCCAGGTCGCTGACCAGCAGTTGGGTCACGGCACTCAGGTAGGCGCGGCGACGCTCGTTGTGGCCGCCGGTGGCGCCGTCACCTGTCAGGTAGTCCGAGGCAGGACGGTTGCCGGCGCCAGGGCCGGTGCCGTTCAGGTCCTGGCCCCAGAGCAGGAATTCGATGGCGTGGTAGCCGGTGGCGACGTTGGCTTCGGAACCGCCCAGCTCATTGAGGCTGGCGAGTTTTTCCGGAGTGATGTCCTTCACGTCGACCTTGTCTTCGCCGACCTGGATCTCGGTGTTGGCGATGATGTTGGCAGTCGCACCCGGGTTACCCAGGGCGTGTTCGTAGGACTTGTCGACATAGTCGATCAGGCCTTCGTCCAGCGGCCATGCGTTCACCTGGCCTTCCCAGTCATCAATGATGGTGTTGCCGAAGCGGAACACTTCGCTCTGCAGGTATGGCACGCGGGCGGCGATCCAGGCGTCGCGCGCGGCTTTCAGCGTGTCGGCGTTCGGCTTGGCGAGGAAGGCGTCGATGGCGGTTTGCAGGGTTTTCGCAGTGGACTCGGCATCGCTGTAGACCGCGAACACCATGTCTGCGTAATGCGCGACCACGGCCTTGGCGGCCGCTTCGTCGACCTGGCCGGCAGGGGTGGCAGCCGCTGGAGCGGTAGTGCTGGCAGCCGGGGTCGGCGCCTGGGGCGCTGCGGCCTTGTCTTTACCTTCGCCGCAACCGGCGAGAGAAATGGCAATGGCCAGCAGACTGGCGGTGGCCAGGGGCATACGAATCATGGCGAACATCCTGCTTCGGTTGTTGATAGGGCGCGCGGGGGAGCGCAAAAAAGCTGCGACATAATGCGAAAGATTTGCATTTTGTGTAAAGGGTTATACGAGGGAAATATTTAGTATCGATTTGAGCGCTCAGAGAATCACTTCGCTATTACGCTCGGACTGCTTCAAAAAAGCCGCCAACTCCCGGGCCTGCAAGGGTTTGCTGTAGTGATAGCCCTGACCTTCATGGCAGCCTTCGGAGATGATGTAGGCCTCCTGCTCGGCGGTTTCCACGCCTTCGGCGATCACTTGCATGCCCAGGCTTTTGCCCAGCTGGATGATGGCCCGCACGATGGTGGCATCGTCGTCATCGTCCAGCAGGTCCTGGACGAAGCTCTTGTCGATCTTGATTTTGTCCAGCGGCAGGCTCTTGAGGTAGCTCAGGGATGAATAGCCGGTGCCGAAGTCATCAATCGCAATCAACGCCCCGGAACGGCGCAGGCTCAGCAAGTGCTGGGCAGCTGTGCTGATGTCTTCCATCAGGCCGGTCTCGGTGACTTCCAGTTCCAGGCTGCGCGGTGGCAGGCGGTAGATCTGCATCAGGTTGTTGACCACCCGTGGCAGCTCGGCGTGGTGCAACTGCACGGTGGACAGGTTGACCGCCATGCGCAGGCCGATGAAGCCCAGGTCATGCCATTCGCGCAGTTGGCGGCAGGCCTGGTCCAGCACCCATTCACCAATCGGGATGATGGTGCCGTTCTGCTCCGCCAGCGGGATAAACAGGTCGGGCGGCACCAGGCCGTGTTCCGGGTGTTGCCAGCGGATCAGTGCTTCCACGCCGACCACGCGGTGGTCGCGGTAGCTGATCTGCGGCTGGTACACCAGGTGAAACTGGTCGCGACTGAGAGCGTCGCGCAGATCTTTCTCCAGCTCGCGGCGGCGGCGCATTTCACTGTCGACGCTGGCGATATAGAACTGATAGCGGTTGCGCGAACGGCTCTTGGCCAGGGTCATGGTCTGTTCGGCTTTCTGCAGCAACTTCTCGGTGCTGTCGCCATCTTCCGGGAACAACGTGATACCGATGGTGGCGCGCAGGCGGATTTCCTCGTGATCGAGGGCGAATTCCGCCTCCAGGTCATCGAGGATACTTTGCGCCAGCTCCGCGGCTTCGTAGGGCTGGTCGATATCGGCCTGCACCAGGGCGAACTGGTCGCCACCCAGGCGGGCCAGGGCGCCGAGTCGGCCGCTGTGGGCGCGCAGGCGGTCGGCCAGGGCCAGCAGCAATTTGTCGCCGGCCTGATAGGTGAACTGTTCGTTGATGCTTTTGAAGTCATCGAGGCCCACGCATAACACCGCCACGCGGCGTTGGCGACGACCGGCATCGATCAGGATTTTGTCCAGTTGCTCCTGCAGTTTCTGGCGATTCGGCAGGCCGGTGAGGAAGTCGTACTGGGCCATGCGCAGCAGGCTGCTTTCCGCTTCATGGCGCAGGTGGGTATTGCGTTCGATGGATTCGAGCAATTGGTTGGCGGTATTGATCCACAGCCCCAGTTCGTTGCGCTCATGGCCCTTGAGCTGCGGGATCTTGTGCTCGCTGGGCCGGTCGGGGTTGATCGAGGTCAGGTGTTCGATAATCCGCGACAACGGTTTGGTCAGCAGCCAGTGATAGACCAGGTACAGCACCAGGCCCATGGCCAGGGCGCGCAGCACCCCGGAAATGAAGATGATCACCGAATTGACGATAAATCCCTGGCCATAGGTGGCGGTGTCGAGGGTGATACTGAGGTCGCCGTAATACTCGCTGTAGGGGCCTTTGCCGACCAGGGGCGTGGTGAAGGTGCGTTCCTGGCCCAGGATCAGGTCGGTAAGCCAGCGGCTGGGGGCCTGCTGTAGGGCGCGGCTCTTTTCGGCCAGCATGGTTTCGTTGGGGTGGCCGATGGAGGCCATGCGCACCGCGTCGTCCTGGAACAGGCCCTCAATGACCTGCATGCCCATCTCGCGGTCCAGGCTGTAGACGGCCTGCGTCGAGGGGTCGCGAAACATGTCGAGGATGCGCTGGGCATCGCCGGCCACGGCCTGGCGCGTCTTGTAGGCATCGAAAACGATCTGCGCCACGCTCAGCGCCACGCCCACGATCAATGCCGACAGCAGCACAACCCGTAGCAACTTCACCGACAAGCTGTTCTTGAGTTCCAGCTTCAAAGGGTCATTCCTTGTTCCATGCGGGTGGCCTCAATATGCCATGAGTATTGGCAATCCCGTGAGGGCAGTCAAAGGGACATTGCGGCTGACGGTACTTTGCGGCGTTAGGGGAGCCAGGGGCGGGGGATGTTGGCGGGTGCGAGGGGAAATGGAAGGCGGTTCAATCAGGCGAGTGACGGACGGGGAGGGGCTGTGCTTTTCGCCTCCCTGGAAGCCCAGGGAAGCGAGTGCTGCGGCCTTTACCCGGCGGGTACCTGGTTTGGGTTGTCTTTTTGGGCGTCTGTCATGGATTGAGCCAGCGACGAGACTGAGTTCATTGCCATTCCCACGGCTTTCGTACCCAGGTCTATTGCCATCGGGGCTACGGTTGCGATTAGTGGGGCCGCCAATGCTGCTGCACCTGCTCCTGCGATTGCCATGATTACATTCTCCAATATCAATCAAGAGGGACATTCCTCCTGCCGCCTGGGTGGTCATTGCGTGTCGTTGAGTTCCATGGGGCTTTGCCTGCCCTTGCGCTTGAACCAACGGCCACAAAAAAGCCCGGCACAGGGCCGGGCTTTTTCTACTGCAAGGGTTGCTTAGGCAGTGAAGGTCTTGCCTTCGAACTGCTCAGCCACGAACTTCCAGTTGACCAGGTTCCAGAACGCTTCCACATACTTCGGACGCACGTTGCGGTAGTCGATGTAGTAGGCGTGTTCCCAGACGTCGCAGGTCAGCAGCGGGGTGTCGCCGTTGGTCAGCGGGTTGCCGGCGCCGATGGTGCTGGCCAGGGCCAGGGAACCGTCAGCCTTTTTCACCAGCCAGCCCCAACCGGAACCGAAGGTGCCGACGGAGGTCTTGGTGAACTCTTCCTTGAACTTGTCGAACGAACCGAAGGCTGCGTTGATGGCTTCAGCCAGTGCGCCGGTCGGTTGGCCACCGGCGTTTGGCGCCAGGCAGTTCCAGTAGAAGGTGTGGTTCCAGACCTGAGCGGCGTTGTTGAAGATGCCGCCCGAAGAGGATTTGACGATCTCTTCCAGGGTCTTGCCTTCGAACTCGGTGCCAGGCACCAGGTTGTTCAGGTTCACGACATAGGTGTTGTGGTGCTTGTCGTGGTGGTATTCCAAGGTTTCCTTGGAGATGTGCGGCTGCAGGGCATCGTGTGCGTAGGGCAGCGGCGGCAATTCGAAAGCCATGATGATTCTCCTAATCAGGTCAGTTGCGGTGAGCGCAAGGCCGATCACGGGCGGCCAAACAAGCGCCGGGGAGTTTGTACTCTTTGCGGCGCAGGGTCCGGATCATAGCACCGGGGGTGCGGCAAAACCACGCAACAACTGTGTGGGATAGAGGTTCCAGAGCGTTTTGGAATATTCCTCAAGCGCTGATCAATTGGTAGGCCACGCTGAACATCATCACCGCCACCAACAGGTCCAGCAGGCGCCACGTCGCCGGGCGTGCCAGCCAGGGCGCCAACCAGGCCGCGCCGAGTGCCAGCGTGGCGAACCACAGGAATGAAGCACTGGCGGCGCCGGCCACGTAGGCGCCCGGTTCGGTTTGTTGAGCGCCCAATGAGCCGATCAGCAGCACCGTGTCCAGGTACACGTGGGGGTTGAGCAATGTCACGGCCAGGGCACTGAGCAGAACCGCGCGTAACGAGCGCATCTTGACGTGATTGCCTTGCTCCAGGCTTTGCCTGGAAAACGCCCGACGCAGCGCCAATGTGCCGTACCACAACAGGAATGCCGCGCCGCCCCAGCGGGCGATGGCCAGCAGCAGCGGGTTTTGCGCGAGCACTGTGGCCAGGCCGAAGACACCGGCCGCAACCAGAATGGCATCGCACACGATGCAGAGCGCTGCTACGGGCAGGTGATGTTCGCGGCGCAGGCTTTGCGCGAGGACAAAGGCGTTCTGCGTCCCGATCGCCATGATCAGGCCGAGCGCTACCAACAGGCCATTCAGATAGCTTTGCCACATACGCTTTACTCCGCGTCCGTCGCCAACTGGCGCAGTACATTCATGGCGCGCTCGGCATCCGCGCGGCCGACAAACAGGTGATCGTGGTAGTAGCCGGCAATCACGTTGCAACTGATCCCGGCCTTGCCCAGGGCGCTGGCAAACGCGGCGGTCAGGCCCACAGCTTCGAGCGCCGAGTGCACATTCAAGGTGATCCACGCCGCCACATAGTCGAAGGCCAATCCTGCCGTTTCGGCCTGCTGGCGTTCCAGGATCAGCGTCAGGCCTTCCTGCTCGCGGAAGCTGCCAATCAACTCGCAACCCGCGGGGATGCGGTGATCGGGCAAGGTGCAGAACACGTAGTCACCCTCGTTCAGGTGCGGGCTCATGCTGCGCAACAGTGTTGCCAGGGCGGTTTCGCCGGCCATGGGAGGTTTCCTTATAAAGAGGGAAGCGATGCTGGCTATTCTCATGGCGCAGGCTGTATAAGAAAAACCAATATTGCTGATCGCTCATTAGAGAAACTGATGTTCGACTATAAATTGCTCTCCGCCCTGGCAGCGGTGGTGGAACAGGCCGGCTTCGAGCGCGGCGCACAAGTGCTGGGGCTGTCGCAGTCGGCGATTTCCCAGCGGATCAAATTGCTTGAGGCGCGCATCGGCCAGCCGGTGCTGGTACGGGCCACGCCGCCGACGCCCACGGATGTCGGGCGGCGGTTGCTCAACCATGTGCAGCAGGTGCGGCTGCTGGAGCGCGATCTGCAGAGCCAGGTGCCGGCGTTGGACGAGGAGGGCATGCCCGAACGTCTGCGCATCGCGCTGAATGCCGACAGCCTGGCCACCTGGTGGGCCGAGGCGGTCAGCGGGTTTTGTGCCGAGCAGCACTTGTTGTTGGACCTGGTGGTGGAAGACCAGACCGTCGGCCTCAAGCGCATGCGTGCCGGCGAAGTGGCCGCCTGCATCTGCGCCAGCGAGCGCCCGGTGGCCGGTGCGCGCAGCCTGTTGCTCGGTGCCATGCGCTATCGGGCGTTGGCCAGCCCGGCATTTATTGCGCGGCATTTTCCTACGGGCGTACGCGCCGACCAGTTGGCGCGCACGCCCGCGCTGGTGTTTGGCCCGGATGATTTTTTGCAGCATCGCTACCTGGCGTCCCTCGGTGTGGACGGCGGTTTCGAACACCATTTATGCCCCTCGTCCGAAGGCTTTATCCGCCTCACTGAAGCCGGGCTTGGCTGGGGCCTGGTGCCGGAATTACAGGTGCGCGACCAGTTGGAACGGGGCGTGCTGGTGGAGTTATTGCCAGATAAGCCCATTGATGTGCCGTTGTACTGGCATCATTGGCGCAGTGGCGGGCAGCTGTTGGGCCTGCTGACTGACCATCTGGCCCAGGCATGTGGGCAATGGTTGGTGCCCTATCAGCAGTAGCTGGCGTCAAGTTGCAAGCTGCAAGAGAAAAGCTTGCAGATCGTATTTAATTTGCAACTGATAGCTTGAAGCTTGCAGTTGCATCCGTAGGAGGCTCCATGAAAGTTCTGGTCACCGGCGCAAGTGGCTTCATCGGCGGGCGCTTTGCGCGTTTCGCCCTGGAGCAGGGCCTGGACGTGCGGGTCAACGGGCGACGCGCCGAGGGTGTGGAACACCTGGTCAGGCGCGGCGCCGAGTTTATCCAGGGTGATTTGAATGATGCCGACCTGGTGCGCGACCTGTGCCGCGATGTCGAAGCCGTGGTGCATTGCGCCGGCGCCGTCGGGCTGTGGGGCAAATATCAGGATTTTCACCAGGGCAATGTGCTGGTCACGGAAAACGTGGTCGAGGCGTGCCTCAAGCAACAGGTCGGGCGCCTGGTGCACCTGTCCTCGCCGTCGATCTACTTCGATGGGCGCGACCATCTCGGACTGACCGAAGAGCAAGTGCCCAAGCGCTTCAAGCATCCGTATGCCGCGACCAAATACCTGGCGGAGCAAAAAGTCTTCGGCGCCCAGGAATTCGGCCTCGAAGTCATCGCGCTGCGCCCGCGTTTTGTAACCGGCGCCGGCGACATGAGCATTTTCCCGCGCCTGCTGAAAATGCAGCGCAAGAACCGCCTGGCCATCGTCGGCGACGGCCTCAACAAGGTCGATTTCACCAGCGTGCACAACCTCAACGAAGCGCTGCTCGGCAGTTTGCTCGCGCCCGGTTCGGCGTTGGGCAGGGCCTACAACATCAGCAACGGCACTCCGGTGCCGGTGTGGGATGTGGTGAATTATGTCATGCGCCAAATGCAGTTGCCCCAAGTGACGCGTTATCGCTCCTACGGCCTGTCCTACAGCGTCGCCGCGCTCAATGAAGCCTTCTGCGCGATGTGGCCGGGTCGACCGGAACCGGCGTTGTCGCGCCTGGGCATGCAGGTCATGAACAAAGATTTCACCCTCGACATCAGCCGCGCCAGGCATTATCTGGACTACGAGCCCAAGGTCAGCCTATGGACTGCCCTCGACGAGTTCTGCAGTTGGTGGAAGGCCCAGGAACCGGGGTTGAAGTAAGCTCACAACCAGCAACACATCGGGAACCGAATTCGTGGTTCCGGGTCGATCAGTGCGGCGGGCCTGCGGTTTATACTCCCCACGCTCGGCTCCCTCGCTAGCCACCTCACCGATTCAGGGTTGATTCATGCGCAACGATGCCAACGACGACTTCGACAACGTTCCCAGCCTGCGGGCCGATCACGGGGATGACGATGATTTCGAACCGACTCCCGCCACCTCGGTGCGCTCGCGCAACACGCCCGTGGTCAAGGTCAAGAACGCCAGCACTGGCCCGTTGTGGGCATTGATCGGCGCCCTGCTGATCGCCTTCGCCGGCCTGGCGTGGTGGAGCTTCCAGCAAATCTCATTGATGGGCCAGCAACTGGTCGCCACCCAGGAAAGCTTTGCGCGCATCAGCGAAGAAGCGGCAGGGCGGCTGCAGGATATTTCCGGCAAGGTCGTGGCCAGCGAGGCCAGCGTGAACAATGGCAGCGAAGCGCTCAAATTGCAGATCAAGCAGCTGGAAACCCAGTTGCTGGAGCAGGGCAAGCAGCAAGTGGGCGTGGCCGGCCAGGCCACCGAGCTGGACAAGCGTCTGGCACAGATGACCGCGAGCACCACCGACCTGTCCAACGCCAACACCCGGCTGCAAGGCCAGGTGCAAGCGCTGACCGACGCCGTGGCGACGCTCAAGGCGGCGCAGGGCGATGCCGGCAAGCGTGATGCCGAAATCAAGGAACTCGTTGCCGACGTCGCGGCGCTGAAAAAGCAGGGCAACCCGAGCGCCGCCATCGCGCGTATCGAGCAGGACCTGGTGGTGCTCAAGAGTGCCCAGGACAATCAGCCGGCCAATAGCGATGCGCCGACCAATAAAGAGTTCGACGTGTTCCGCATCCAGACCACGCGCAACATCACCACCCTGCAGAGCCAGGTGCAGAACCTGAACCAGCGTCTCAACGCGCCGGCGACTGCCACACCGCTCGGCCAGTAAAGACCACCAGGGCTGGTCGGTTGTGAAGCGGTTAAAACTGTAGGAACGGGCTTGCCAGCGATGGCGGTGCATCAGGGACCCGCCACCCTGCAGGCAACCCGGTTCCCACCGTCCATGCATGGGCTGATGGCTACCTCCGTGAATGTCACCACTTGGTGACATTTCCCTTCCCCTTCGTTACTTGCCCGTCCTTCACCCTTGTTTAGACTCCGGTCATCCCACAAAAAACAATAAGGGCCACCCATGAACACGCAACCACTGCCTGCCAGCAGTTGGCTGAATGCACCTGCCCATCACGCCTGGCTTGCCGCCGAAGGCCAGCGCCTGCTGACATTCGCCAAGGCCTCTCGCCTGCCCGAGGGTTTTGGCAACCTGGACGACAACGGCCAACTGCCGGCCAACGCCCACGCCGAAACCATGAACACCGCGCGCATGACCCACAGCTTCGCCATGGCCCATGCCCAGGGCCTGCCGGGCTATGCCGAACTCGTCGAGCACGGTGTCGCGGCCCTGAGCGGCCCGCTGCGCGACAGCGAGCACGGTGGCTGGTTCGCAGCGCCCGGTGCCCTCGATGGCAACCGTGGCAAGGCCGCCTACCTGCATGCGTTTGTCGCCCTGGCCGCCAGCTCGGCGGTGGTGGCCGGTGCTCCGGGTGCACAGACCTTGTTGAACGACGCGATCCACATCATCGAGCAGTTTTTCTGGAGCGAAGAAGAGGGCGTGATGCTCGAGTCCTTCGCCCAGGACTGGAGCGGTGTCGAAGCCTACCGCGGCGCCAACAGCAACATGCACGCCACCGAGGCCTTTCTCGCCCTGGCCGATGTCACCGGCGACACCCGCTGGCTTGACCGCGCCTTGCGCATCGTCGAGCGGGTTATCCACACCCACGCCGCCGGCAACCAGTTCATGGTCATCGAGCATTTCGACGCGCATTGGCAACCGTTGCTCGGCTACAACGAAGACAACCCCGGCGATGGCTTCCGCCCCTACGGCATCACTCCCGGCCATGGTTTTGAATGGGCGCGACTGGTGCTGCACCTGGAAGCTGCACGCCTGTTGGCCGGGCTGGCCACGCCGGACTGGCTGGTGAGCGATGCCAGGGGCCTGTTCGCCAGCGCCTGCGAATATGCCTGGGCCGTGGATGGCGCGCCGGGCATCGTCTACACCCTGGACTGGAACCTGCGCCCGGTGGTGCGCGAACGCCTGCACTGGACCCACGCCGAAGCCAGCGCGGCCGCCCAGGCCTTGCTCAAGCGCACGGGCGAACTGCATTACGAAATCTGGTACCGACGGTTCTGGGAATTTTGCGAAACCCACTTCATCGACCGTGTCCACGGCAGTTGGCACCACGAACTCAACCCGCATAACCAACCCAGCAGCACGATCTGGGGCGGCAAGCCGGACCTGTACCATGCCTGGCAAGCGGTATTGCTGCCTGCGCTGCCGTTGGCGCCAAGCATGGCCAGTGCCATCGGGGCTGGGCGCTATGTCACCAAGTGGTGACATTTGTCCATCCCTTTGTTACCTGCGTTTAAAACATCCATGTTTAAACTCCGTGCAGCGCAAGCTCTAGACTTGCATGCATAACAACAAGAAAAGGTACTCAGATGAACGCGATTAATCGCCTCGCCGTAGCTATTTCCGTTGCCTCGTTGTTTCCCCTCAGTGCTTTTGCCGCCGACTCGAAAGGGACGGTTGAAGTTGTGCATTGGTGGACCTCGGGCGGTGAGAAAGCGGCTGTAGATGTCCTGAAGGCCCAAGTCGAGAAAGACGGTTTCACCTGGAAAGACGGTGCCGTTGCAGGTGGCGGTGGCGCCACGGCCATGACCGTGCTGAAAAGCCGCGCGGTTGCCGGCAACCCGCCAGGCGTCGCCCAGATCAAAGGTCCGGACATCCAGGAATGGGCCTCCACCGGTCTGCTCGACACCGACGTGCTCAAAGACGTCGCCAAAGAAGAGAAGTGGGACTCGCTGCTCGACAAGAAAGTCTCCGATACCGTGAAGTACGAAGGTGACTACGTCGCCGTCCCGGTCAACATCCACCGCGTGAACTGGCTGTGGATCAACCCGGAAGTCTTCAAGAAAGCCGGTATCACCAAAAACCCGACCACCCTCGAAGAATTCTATGCCGCCGGCGACAAGCTGAAGAAAGCCGGCTTCATTCCGCTCGCCCACGGTGGCCAACCGTGGCAGGACAGCACCGTGTTCGAAGCGGTGGTCCTGTCGGTGATGGGCGCCGATGGCTACAAGAAAGCCCTGGTTGACCTCGACAACGGCGCCCTGACCGGCCCGGAAATGGTCAAGGCCCTGACCGAGCTGAAGAAAGTCGCGACCTACATGGACGTCGACGGCAAAGGCCAGGACTGGAACCTGGAGGCGGGCAAGGTCATCAACGGCAAGGCCGGCATGCAGATCATGGGTGACTGGGCCAAGTCCGAATGGACCGCGGCCAAGAAAGTCGCCGGCAAGGACTATGAGTGCGTAGCCTTCCCAGGCACCGACAAGGCCTTCACCTACAACATCGACTCCCTGGCGGTGTTCAAGCAGAAAGACAAAGGCACTGCTGCCGGCCAGCAGGACATCGCCAAAGTCGTGCTGGGTGAAAACTTCCAGAAAGTCTTCAGCATCAACAAGGGCTCGATCCCTGTTCGTACCGACATGCTCAATGAAATGGACAAGCTCGGCTTCGACTCCTGCGCCCAGACCGCTGCCAAGGACTTCCTGGCAGACGCCAAGACCGGCGGCCTGCAGCCAAGCATGGCGCACAACATGGCCACTACCCTGGCCGTGCAAGGCGCGTTCTTTGATGTCGTGACCAACTACATCAACGACCCGAAAGCCGACCCGGCCGACACCGCCAAGAAGTTGGGTGCTGCGATCAAGTCAGCCAAGTAAGGCCTGGGAGCGGTTTTGTGGGAGTCGGGCTTGCCCGCGATGCAGGCACCTCGGTGTATCGGTTACACCGAGGTGATGCTATCGCAGGCAAGCCAGCTCCCACACAAACCGCGCTCGACAAGAGACTCACCCTGTAGTCCTTTTTCCCTGTATTGGATTTCCCCATGAGTTCTGTTGCTGTGTTCAGCAAAGCCTCGCCGTTCGATGCACTGCAGCGCTGGCTACCCAAACTGGTGCTGGCGCCCAGCATGTTCATCGTGCTGGTGGGCTTCTACGGCTACATCCTGTGGACGTTTGTACTCTCGTTCACCAATTCCACGTTCCTGCCGAGCTACAAATGGGCGGGCCTTGCGCAATACGCGCGGTTGTTCGACAACGACCGCTGGTGGGTAGCGAGCAAGAACCTGGCTGTTTTCGGCGGGATGTTTATCGGCATCACCCTGGTGATCGGCGTGACCCTGGCGATTTTCCTCGACCAGAAGATCCGTCGCGAAGGCTTTATCCGCACCATCTACCTGTACCCGATGGCGCTCTCGATGATCGTCACCGGTACCGCCTGGAAATGGCTGCTCAACCCGGGCATGGGCCTGGACAAACTCCTGCGTGACTGGGGCTGGGAAGGCTTCCGCCTGGACTGGCTGATCGACCCGGACCGCGTGGTCTATTGCCTGGTCATCGCGGCCGTGTGGCAAGCCTCCGGTTTCATCATGGCGATGTTCCTCGCCGGCCTGCGCGGTGTGGATCAATCGATCATCCGTGCCGCGCAGATCGACGGCGCGAGTCTGCCGCGCATCTACTGGAGCGTGGTGCTGCCCAGCCTGCGTCCGGTGTTCTTCAGTGCGGTGATGATCCTGGCGCACATTGCGATCAAGAGCTTCGACCTGGTGGCGGCCATGACGGCCGGCGGCCCGGGCTACTCGTCCGACCTGCCGGCGATGTTCATGTACTCGTTCACCTTCAGCCGCGGCCAGATGGGCATGGGCTCGGCCAGTGCAATCCTGATGCTCGGTGCGATCCTCGCGATCATCGTGCCTTACCTCTACTCCGAGCTGAGGACCAAGCGTAATGACTAGTCTCGCTTCCAAACCTGCCATCAGCCTGAGCCGCATCGCGATCTACGCGGTGCTGATCTTCGCCGTGCTGCTGTACCTGGTACCGCTGGTGGTGATGCTGCTGACCAGCTTCAAGACCCCGGAAGACATCAGCACCGGCAACCTGCTGAGCTGGCCGACCGTGGTCACCGGCATCGGCTGGGTCAAGGCCTGGGCCACGGTGGACGGTTACTTCTGGAACTCGATCAAGATCACCGTGCCTGCCGTGCTGATCTCCACCGCCATCGGAGCGTTGAACGGCTACGTGCTGTCCTTCTGGCGCTTCAAGGGTTCGCAGCTGTTCTTCGGCCTGCTGTTGTTCGGCTGCTTCCTGCCGTTCCAGACCGTGCTGCTGCCGGCGTCGTTCACCCTCGGCAAGATGGGCCTGGCCAGCACCACCACCGGCCTGGTGTTTGTCCACGTGGTCTACGGATTGGCGTTTACTACACTGTTCTTCCGTAACTACTACGTGAGCATTCCGGATGCGCTGATCAAGGCCGCACGCCTGGATGGTGCAGGATTCTTCACCATCTTCCGTCAGATCATTCTGCCGATGTCGACCCCGATCATCATGGTCTGCCTGATCTGGCAGTTCACCCAGATCTGGAACGACTTCCTGTTCGGTGTGGTGTTCTCCAGCGGCGACTCCCAGCCCATCACGGTGGCGCTGAACAACCTGGTCAACACCAGCACCGGGGCCAAGGAATATAACGTGGATATGGCGGCGGCGATGATCGCCGGGCTGCCGACCCTGCTGGTCTATGTGATCGCAGGCAAGTATTTCGTGCGCGGCCTCACGGCCGGCGCGGTCAAGGGGTAATCATGGCTACGCTTGAACTTCGCAATGTAAACAAGACCTATGGCGCCGGCCTGCCCGACACCTTGAAGAACATCGAACTGTCGATCAAGGAAGGCGAATTCCTGATCCTGGTCGGCCCTTCGGGTTGCGGCAAATCCACGCTGATGAACTGCATCGCCGGCCTTGAGACCATCACCGGCGGCGCGATCATGATCGGCGACCAGGACGTGAGTGGCATGAGCCCCAAGGATCGCGACATCGCCATGGTGTTCCAGTCCTACGCGCTGTACCCGACCATGAGCGTGCGCGAGAACATCGAGTTCGGCCTGAAAATCCGCAAGATGCCCCAGGCGGATATCGACGCTGAAGTGGCGCGCGTGGCCAAGCTGCTGCAGATCGAACACTTGCTCAACCGCAAGCCGGGCCAACTGTCCGGCGGCCAGCAACAGCGCGTGGCGATGGGCCGTGCCCTGGCGCGTCGGCCGAAGATCTACCTGTTCGACGAACCGCTGTCCAACCTCGACGCCAAGCTGCGCGTCGAGATGCGCACCGAAATGAAATTGATGCACCAGCGCCTCAAGACCACCACGGTCTACGTGACCCACGACCAGATCGAAGCAATGACCTTGGGCGACAAGGTCGCGGTGATGAAGGACGGCATCATCCAGCAGTTCGGCACGCCGAAAGAGATCTACAACAACCCGGCCAACCAGTTCGTGGCGAGCTTCATCGGTTCACCGCCGATGAACTTCGTGCCCCTGCGCCTGCAACGCAAGGACGGTCGCCTGGTAGCCCTGCTCGACAGCGGCCAGGCCCGTTGTGAGCTGGCGCTCAACGTGACGGATGCCGGCCTGGAAGACCGCGACGTGATCCTGGGCTTGCGTCCGGAGCAGATCATGTTGGCGGCGGGCGAGGGCGACGCTGCCTCGAGCATTCGTGCCGAAGTCCAGGTGACCGAGCCGACCGGCCCGGACACCCTGGTGTTCGTGCAGCTCAATGACACCAAGGTCTGCTGCCGCCTGGCGCCCGACGTGGCGCCGCAGGTGGGCGAGACCCTGACCCTGCAATTCGATCCGGCCAAGGTATTGCTGTTCGATGCCAAGACGGGCGAGCGCCTGGGCACTGCTGCTGCGTTGCCAGCACAGGGGCATGCCGACAACGTGGCTCAGTTCAAGGGTCGGTGAAAAATATAAGTTGTTGTTTTTGTTAAAAAAAGTAAACCGCGTTAGATAAAAACAGTTTAATAACAATAAAGACGAGGATGTAGGGATGAAAAAGCAGCACAACAACACTCGGCTGATCTGCCAACTGTCAGCAGCAGCAGCCCTTGTATTGTCCGCCAATGCGATGGCGGCCGATGCATTCAGCGCCGATTCCAAGTGGATGACCGGTGATTGGGGCGGTGAGCGTACCAAGCTGATCGAGCAAGGTATCGACATCAAGGCGGATTACGTAGGGGAAGTCGGTGGCAACCTGCACGGTGGCTACAACAACGACAAAACTGCCCGTTACGCTGACCAGTTCGGTCTGGGCGTAGCACTGGATCTGCAAAAGCTGTGGGGCTGGGATAACACCCAGGCCAAGATCCAACTGACCAATCGTAATGGCTACAACATCTCCAATGACCGCATTGGCGATCCGCGTGCCGGCACCTTGAGTTCGTCTCAAGAAGTGTATGGCCGTGGCCACATGGTGCGTCTGACCCAGTTCTGGATCCAGCACCAGATGTTCGACAACAAGCTGGATGTGAAGCTCGGTTACTTCGGTGAAGGCGAAGACTTCAACACCTTCCCATGCGACTTCCAGAACCTGTCGTTCTGTGGCTCCCAGGTCGGTAACTATGTGAACACCTGGTACAACTGGCCCGTCAGCCAGGCTGCGATCCGCGTGAAGTACAACATCACGCCTGAGCTGTATGCGCAAATCGGTGCCTACAACCAGAACCCATCGCAGCTGGACCACGGCAACGGCTTCAAACTCAGCGGCAGCGGTACCAAGGGCACCGTGATTCCGGTGGAATTGGTCTGGTCGCCTAAGGTCAATAACCTGCCGGGCGAATACCGTGTGGGTTACTACAAAAGCGCCGCCGATGCGCCGGATGTCCGTGAAGACATCAACGGCAACGACGCTGCAACCACTGGCCAGCCGTACCGTACCCGCAGCAGCAAGAAAGGCTACTGGTTCGTTGCGCAACAGCAACTCACCACCCATAACGGCGACGCCTCCCGTGGCCTGAACATCGCGGCCAACGCGACCTTCCACGACAAGGAAACCAACCTGGTCGATAACTACCAGTCGATCATGCTGGTGTACAAGGGCCCATTCGACGCGCGTCCAAAAGATGACGTCGGCATTGGCGCTGCGCGTCTGCACGTCAACAGTGACGTGAAGAAAAACGCCGAGCTGCTGAACGAAGACGGTGGTTTCACCGACTACAGCCAGGCCGGTTACTCGCCACTGCGGACCACCGAGTACAACTACGAAATCAACTACGGCTTCCACGTGACCAACTGGCTGACCGTGCGTCCCAACCTGCAATACGTTGCCCACCCGGGTGGCGTGGACAAAGTCGACAACGCGTTGGTAGCCGGCCTGAAAATCCAGTCTACGTTCTAACGCTGTTGCGATAAGCTCCTTCTCTCTGTGCGCATTTTGCGGGTAGCCATGGCTATCCGCTTTTTTTTGGGAGATGGCACCTGTAGGCGCCGGCAAGCCAGCGCCTACAGGCAAGGGCGTATTTCAGACATGATTTTCAGGACCGTGGCACATGCATGAGCATCCGCTGCAACGTTTTTTCAAATCCCTACGCGAACGTCCGGTGTTCGCCTGGGAGCGCTTTCAGATGCGCGACGTGTTGGTGATCGACCATCCGCTGTGCCAGGCGGTGTTCAGTCGCCAGGGCGCGCAGCTGTTGCATTTTCAGCCGCGCGGCCAGAAGCCCTGGCTGTGGTGCGCGGCCAAGTGGCCGCAAGTCGGTGCCATCCGTGGCGGCGTGCCGGTGTGCTGGCCCTGGTATGGCCGGCATCCCAGTGAGAACGCGTGGCCGTCCCATGGCTGGGCGCGGTTGATCGACTGGAAACTGCTCGACAGCAGCACCGACGACGACGGCGTGCGCCTGCATTGGCAATTGCAGTTGTGCGACTGGCAGGTCGACCTGCACGCGCACCTGGGCGACACCCTGGAACTGCGCCTGAGCACTGAGCATCAGGACGAACTGCCGTGCCAGCTGAGCCATGCTTTGCATGCTTACTGGCGTATTGGTCACGTTGACGAGATAGCGCTGTCTGGGCTCGACGGTGCGCACGGTTACGACCAACTCAATCGCCAGGTGTGCCAGCAGGAAGGCGAGTTGAGGGTGGAGGGCGGATGCCAACGGGTGTTCCAGCACGAGGGCGAATTGCACCTCAAGGACCATGCCTGGCAGCGCGAACTGTGCATCGACACCGGCGACAGCGCCGACACCGTGGTGTGGCACCCAGGCAGCCGGCCGCTGTTGGGGGTGAGCTTCAACGAGGCGGCGGGGTTCGTGTGTGTGGAGTCGGCAATGGCCGGGGCCAGCCTGGCGCCGGGGGAGCGGGCGCATTTGAGCCTGCAGGCCAGGGCTGGGGCCTGAAGTGAGTGCGGGTGTGTTTGTGGTGAGCTGACTAATTGTGGTGAACAGGTTTTTTAAGGTGAGCGTGCTTGTAGTGGTGAACAGGCTTCTTGTGGTGAGCGCGCTTGTTGTGGTGAGCGGGCTTGCCCCGCGTTGGGGCGCGAAGCGGCCCTAAAACCTGAGAACCTGATCTACCTGAAGGATCGCGGTGGTCTTGCTGGGGCTGCTGCGCAGCCCAACGCGGGGCAAGCCCGCTCGCCACAAGAAGCCCACATGCCACAGCAGTCCCACATGCCACAACAATCCCGCGGGTGCAGGCCTTAGTTGAACTCATCCCCCACCGGATACCGGCTGTCATTCAAGCTTTCTTTGATCTTGCGCAGGTGCGGTTGGAAATCCACCCCGCGACGCAAGGTCATGCCAGTAGCCAGCACATCCAGCACGGTCAACTGAATGATGCGCGACGTCATCGGCATGTAGATGTCGGTGTCTTCCGGCAGGGGAATGTTCAGGCTCACCGTACTGGCCTTGGCCAGGGGCGAGTTCTCGGCTGTCACGCCCAGCACCGAAGCGCCGTTTTCGCGGGCGATACGCGCCACTTCCACCAGCTCGCGGGTGCGCCCGGTGTAGGAAATGATCACGAACAGCTCGCCTGTGTGCGCCACCGAGGCGATCATGCGTTGCATCAGCACGTCGGCATGGGCGGTAACGGCCAGGTTGAAGCGGAAAAACTTGTGCAGCGCATCCATGGCCACCGGCGCCGAAGCGCCCAGGCCGAAGAAGTGGATCTGCCGCGCCTGGATCAACAGGTCCACGGCCTTGCTGATCAGGGCCGGGTCCAGCGCCTGGCAGGCGCTGTCCAGGGACGCAATGGCACTGCCAAAGATCTTCTGGGTGTAGGCCTCAGGGTTATCATCGGCTTCCACGGCGCGGCTGACGTAGGCCGCGCCGCTGGCCAGGCTTTGCGCCAGTTGCAATTTAAGTTCAGGGTAACCGCTGACGCCGAATGAACGGCAGAAGCGGTTGACCGTCGGTTCACTGACCGAGGCGGCCTGGGCGAGGGCGGCGATCGAGAAGCGGGTGGCCTGCTGCGGGTTGAGCAGGATGACTTCAGCGACTTTACGCTCGGCCTTGTTCAATTCTTCGAGGCGGTTCCGGATCTGTTCCAGAAGATTTCGCACGCGGTCCATTTAGTCTTTCCTTCGGGCGACGATGCAAATAAAGGGTGGCAACCAATCGACGAGTGGCCCTTTGCGGTGGCCTATCCTACTGAGGGTAGCTGAACACCACCACTCGGAATGCGTATTTCGGGAAAATGTTGTGGTTATTACTACATTTTTCCTTGAGTGATGCCTTGAAAAAAGGTATTTGTAGCTTAACTTGATAAAAGAACAAACATCATGCCTTCGATAACCGTAGAACCCTGCACCTTTGCCCTGTTTGGCGCCTTGGGTGATCTGGCGCTGCGCAAGTTATTTCCTGCCCTCTATCAACTCGATGGCGCCGCGCTCCTGCACGACGATACGCGCATCCTGGCCCTGGCCCGTGAAGCCGGTTCCGAGCAACAGCACCTGGCCCACATCGAAAAAGAATTGCGTAAATATGTCGGCAAGGAACTGGACGAGAGCATCGCCCAGCGTTTCCTGGCGCGCCTGACCTATGTCCACGTCGACTTCATGAAGGCCGACGACTACGTGGCCCTGGCTGAAATCGCCGGCACCGAGCAGCGCCTGATTGCCTACTTCGCCACCCCGGCAGCGGTGTATGGCGCGATCTGCGAGAACCTGTCCAAGGTCGGCCTGGCGGAAAACACCCGCGTGGTGCTGGAAAAGCCGATCGGGTCGGACCTGGAGTCTTCGCGCAAGGTCAACGATGCCGTGGCGCAGTTTTTCCCGGAAAACCGCACCTATCGCATCGACCATTACCTGGGCAAGGAAACCGTCCAGAACCTGATCGCCCTGCGTTTCGCCAACAGCCTGTTCGAAACCCAGTGGAACCAGAACTACATTTCCCACGTGGAAATCACCGTGGCCGAGCAGGTCGGTATCGAAGGCCGTTGGGGTTACTTCGACAAGGCCGGCCAGCTGCGTGACATGATCCAGAACCACTTGCTGCAGCTGCTGTGCCTGATCGCCATGGACCCGCCGGCCGACCTGTCTGCCGACAGCATCCGTGACGAGAAGGTCAAGGTGCTCAAGGCCCTGGCGCCGATCAGCCCGGATGGCCTGACGACCCAGGTGGTACGTGGCCAGTACATCGCCGGCTACAGCGCGGGCAAGGCAGTGCCGGGTTACCTGGAAGAAGAGAATTCCAACACCCAGAGCGACACCGAGACCTTCGTCGCCCTGCGTGCCGATATCCGCAACTGGCGCTGGGCCGGCGTGCCGTTCTACCTGCGCACCGGCAAACGCATGCCGCAGAAGCTGTCGCAGATCGTCATCCACTTCAAGGAACCGTCCCACTACATCTTCGCCCCTGAGCAGCGCCTGCAGATCAGCAACAAACTGATCATCCGCCTGCAGCCGGACGAAGGCATTTCCTTGCGTGTGATGACCAAGGAGCAGGGCCTGGACAAGGGCATGCAACTGCGCAGCGGCCCGCTGCAACTGAATTTTTCCGACACCTATCGCAGCGCCCGGATTCCGGATGCCTACGAGCGGTTGTTGCTGGAAGTGATGCGCGGCAATCAGAACCTGTTTGTTCGCAAAGATGAAATCGAAGCCGCGTGGAAGTGGTGTGACCAGTTGATCGCCGGGTGGAAAAAATCCGGCGATGCGCCCAAGCCGTACGCGGCCGGGTCCTGGGGGCCGATGAGCTCGATTGCACTGATCACGCGGGACGGGAGGTCGTGGTATGGCGATATCTGAATTGAAACTGCCTCAGGGCGTGACACCCCATGAGTTCCGCACCCCGGTGTTGCTGGCCGAAGGCCTGGCGCTGGACGTGGCCGAGCAACTGCGCGCGGCCATCAGTGCACGTGGCGCGGCGACCCTGGTGGTCTCCGGTGGCCGCAGCCCGGTGGCGTTTTTCCAGCACCTGGCCAAGCAGGGACTGGACTGGTCCAAGGTCACCATCACCCTCGCCGATGAGCGCTGGGTGCCGGTTGAGCACGCCGACAGCAATGCCGGCCTGTTGAAGCAGCACCTGCTGCAAGGCCCGGCGGCCAAGGCCAGGTTCCTCAGCCTGTACAGCGCCGCCGCCAACCTCGAAGACGCTGCCGAGCAGGCCGATCGCCTGCTGGCCGAATTGCCAGCGATTGATGTGCTGGTACTGGGCATGGGCGATGACGGCCACACCGCATCGCTGTTTCCCAACAGCCCGAACCTCAGCGAGGCCCTGCAGGCCAACGGTACCCGCCGTTGCTGGCCGATGCTCGCGCCGACCGTGCCACACCAGCGCCTGACCATGAGTCGCGCGTTGCTGGCCACGGCCCACTACACCGTACTGTCGATTTCCGGCAGTTCGAAATTGACCACCTTGAGCGCCGCGCTGGCCAGTGACGACGTTGCTGCCATGCCGATTCGCGCGTTTTTGCAACCTACATTAGAGATTTACTGGTGCCCATGAGCCAAGGATCAGCCGCTATGAAAAGCCCTCAACCGACCGTGTCCATGGCGGATAAAGTTGCCCTGATCGACAGTCTCTGCGCCAAGGCGCGGATCCTGCCGGTGATCACCATCGCCCGCGAACAGGACATCCTGCCGCTGGCCGATGCCCTGGCAGCCGGTGGTTTGACCGCATTGGAAGTGACCCTGCGTTCCGAGTTCGGCCTCAAGGCCATCCAGGTACTGCGCGAGCAACGTCCTGAGTTGTGCACCGGTGCTGGCACCGTGCTCGACCGCCATATGCTCGAAGCGGCCGAAGTGGCTGGCTCGCAATTCATCGTCACGCCCGGCATCACCCGTGACCTGCTGGAAGCCTCGGTACACAGCCCGATCCCGCTGCTGCCGGGCATCAGCAATGCCTCCGGGATCATGGAAGGCTATGGCCTGGGCTATCGCCGCTTCAAGCTGTTCCCGGCCGAAGTGAGCGGCGGCGTGGCTGCCATCAAGGCCTTGGGCGGCCCGTTCGGCGAAGTGAAATTCTGCCCGACCGGCGGCGTCGGCCCGGCCAACATCAAAAACTACATGGCGTTGAAAAACGTGATGTGCGTGGGCGGTAGCTGGATGCTCGACCCGGAGTGGGTCAAGAACGGCGACTGGGCGCGTATCCAGGAAGTCACCGCGCAGGCGCTGGCGCTGCTGGATTGATCTGATTCATCGAATCGTTGTTGCTGTGCTTAACGGCATTTTTGCGGTGCACTTGGTCGGTGTACCGCTTTTTTTTGCCTGCAGATTGGCTCCTACAGTGTGTCCAGCTCGGTAATAGCGTTGACCAGCACATTGATGTCCGCCGCCGACGTCACCAGCCCCGGCGTGACCCGGATGCAGGTACCAAACGCCGCGCCCGTGCGAGTGGTGGTAAACAGGCCGTAGTCCTGGAGCAATCGATCCGCCATCACCTGCTGGTCCCGCCCGACAAACTTGAAGGCCGTGATCCCGCAATACAGCCGTGGATCATCCGGTGTCAGCACCTCGATTCCCGGCAATGGCCGCACCTGGCTCACCCATAAATCCCGCAGGTAATTGACCCGCGCGCCCTTGGCCGCCGAGCCGCCGAGGGCCTGATGTTCCTGCAGCACCAGCGGCAGGGTCATCAGCGCCGGAAAGTTCGGCGTGCTGTAGGGCGTACGCGCGCGAATGTCGGTGGCGGGGTAGTGGAATTCGCCCATGTCCGGGTCGATATCGGCCAGGCGCTCGGGGGCGATGTAGAGGAAGCCCAGCGTCAGTGGCGCACCGATCCATTTATGCAGGTTGAAGCCGGCGAACTGGATGCCCAGTTGGGCGAGGTTGAATTCGATCTGGCCCAGGGCATGGGCGCCGTCGAGGATTACATCGATTGCATGCTCGCGCGCCGCCTTGGCGATGGCTTCGACCGGCATCACCAGGCCGGTGCGGTGGGTGACGTGGGTGAGCGCCATCAGTTTGAGGCGCGGATACTGCTCGAACGCCTGGCGATACGTCTGCAGCAGGCTGTCGAAACTGGCCGGATGGGTGTGGGAAAGCTCGATCACCTCCACGCCCCGGTAGCCGGCCAACCAGCGCATCGCGCCTTTGACCGTGTCGTACTCCAGGTCACTGATCAGGACCTGGTCGCCCGGTTGCAGGCGGTTGTAGTTGCGGATCAACGACTGCAAGGCTTCGGTGGCGTTGCGGGTGAAGGCGATTGCCTCCGGTGCGGCGTCGATCAACCCGGCCAGTTGGCACCGGATCTCATCGTTCTCACCGCGCTCGAAGCGTTGGCGCACATGCAGCGAATTGCTGCGATTGATAAGCGCCACGTGCTCCAGGTACTGCCCCCGCACCTCGCGGCTCATGCGCCCGAAGTAGCCGTTTTCCAGGTTGATCGGACCGGGCTCCAGCTCGTAGCGCTGGGCGATGGTGTGCCAATGGTGTTCGTTGTCGGCATTCCTTGGCATGGCGAGGCTCTTAGTGGCGAGGGGCGGGTTTGCCGTGTTTGGCGCGCAGCGGTTCGAGCAATTCGGACAGGCCGTTGTGGTCGATTTCCTGCATCAAGGCCAGCAACCCGCCCAGTTCGCCGTGGGGGAAGCCTTCACGGGCGAACCAATTCAGGTAGGGACCTGGCAGGTCGGCGATGATCCGGCCCTTGTATTTGCCGAAGGGCATTTCGCGGGTGATCAGCAGTTCGAGTTTTTCGGGATTCATGGGATCGGCGCGGCGTAAGTAGAGACCTTGGAAAATACAGGCATTCTGCATGAAGGCCAAATGACAGATCATGCAAATAACGTACATACAGATGGTTCAATAATTTTCAAGTTATTGAAAATAAAGGGAAAAGTTATTTTTCATAACCTGGCACGGGCGCTGCAATCATTCATACAACCTTCTTAAACCCGCACAAGGAAATGGAAAATGACTGACATCAATAAAGAATCGATCTCCGTACTCAACGACCTGATCGAGACCAGCAAAGACGGCCAGAAAGGTTTCGCAACTTGTGCCGAAGACATCAAGCACCCAGAACTCAAAGCCCTGTTCGTCAAGCGCTCCGCTGATTGCGCTGCTGCTGCAGCAGAACTGCAGACTGCAGTGAAAGCCCTGGGCGGCGATCCGGAAAAATCCGGCAGCGTTGCCGGTGCCCTGCACCGTGGCTGGGTCGACGTGAAGTCGCTGGTCACCGGCAAAGACGAAGAAGCCGTGCTGAACGAAGCCGAGCGCGGTGAAGACCACGCACTGAAGGCTTACAAGGAAGCGATCGAGAAGATCAACAAGCACAACCTGCTGGGTATTCGTGACCTGGTAGAGCGTCAGTTCCACGGCGCACAGCGCAACCACGACCAGGTGAAAGCCCTGCGTAACCAGGCTCGCGCTCAGTCGTAAGCCCTGCGCTGTACAGGCTGTAAAAAAATGTGGGAGGGGGCTTTTGCCCCCTCCCACATTTGCATTGTGTCGACGCTGTAACGGCTATCAGCCAATGCTGATCGGCGGCAACTCGGTCAAGGTCACGACCTGCTGCTTGCGTGGCGCGAGGATCTCCGCCTCACCGTCCACCACCAACTCATCGCGCTGGTTGAACACACGGGTGGCGATGCGCACACGAAACTTTGGCAGCTTTTCGAGAATTTCCAGACGCACGGTCAGGGTGTCGCCGATTTTCACCGGCTTCTGAAAGCTCATCTGCTGGCCGATGTAGATCGTGCCGGGCCCAGGCAGCTCGCAGGCCACCGCCGCACTGATCAGCGCGCCACTGAACATACCGTGGGCAATGCGCTCCTTGAACATGGTCGCCTTGGCGTACTCGGCATCCAGGTGCACCGGGTTGTGGTCGCCGGACATCGCGGCGAACAGCTGGATATCGCGCTCTTCGACGGTCTTGCTGTAGCTGGCGGTCTGGCCGACTTCGAGGGCTTCGTACGGGGTGTTGGTTACCTGGGTCATCTAAAGGTGCATCCTGTGGCTAATCGGTAATTTAACTTTATGATTTTAAACGAAAAATTATTCGCAGCGGGTCGGTCGACGCAAGGTCAGGGCCTGGTCGAGCCACGTCAGCACATCCGCGGTGACTTGGTCGCGGTTGGTTTCGTTGAACACTTCGTGTCGCGCCTGCGGGTAAATGATCAGGTGCAGGTTCTGGCTGCCGGCCTCTCGCAGGGCTTGGGCCAGGCTGTTGAGACGCTTGCCCTCACTCACCGGATCACATTCGCCGCCGATCACCAGGATCGGCAGGCCCGGATCGATCTGCGCGAGATTGGACGCTTTGCTGATTTGCTGCAAGCCGCCGAGCAGGTCGATCCACAGCTGGTTGGTGCAGCGGAAGCCGCAGAGCGGGTCGTTGATGTAGAGGTCGACTTCAGCCGGGTCGCGGCTGAGCCAGTCAAATGCAGTGCGATTGGGTTTGAATGCCTTGTTGAACGATCCAAACGAGAGGAAATCGATCAGCGCACTGCGCCCGCGCAACCCCTGGCGCAGGCGTTCGATGCGGGCGATCACCCGGGCGGCGCGGTACAGCGCCACCGGTTGGAAATTTGAACCGCTGAGAATCACCCCATTCAGGCTGGCGCTGTGATGCAGCAAGTAGGCCTGGGCGATGTAGCTGCCCATGCTGTGGCCCAGCAGGAGGATCGGCAACCCCGGCTGCTGCTGGCCGATGTGCTGGTTGAGGCTGGCCAGGTCGCCGACCACTTTGTTCCAGCCATCGCGCTCGGCGAACAGCCCCAGGGTGCCTTCGTCGGCGGTGCGGCCATGGCCACGCTGGTCCAGCGCATATAGGCCGTAGCCGGCGGCGCACAAGGCTGCGGCCAGGCGCGCATAACGACCGCTGTGCTCGGCCATGCCATGGGACAGCATCACCAGGGCCTTGGGCGGGCCTTCGGGCATCCATTGATTGACGTACAGGCGGCTGCGGTCATTCGCGGTCAGCCAGAAGGTGCGGTGGTTCATGGCGATTCCTTTGCTCAGGGTCGTTGCAGTGTATAGCTCATCCTCAAGGTTGCGTCTGATCAGTGCAGGCCCTTGTAGGAAGATTCACGCAATTAATGACGCTCTTTCCCTTATTTGCCTGTTTAGCCATAGCTGCTAACGTCCCCAAAGCTCCGCTTTCTATCGCAACACGAAAGTGGCCGGACACACTCAGGTAAGAGGACAAGAATAATGCAACCTGATTTCTGGAATGACAAACGCGCGGCGGGCGTCCCCAATGACATCGACCTGACGGCCTACAAGTCGGTGATCGAAGTCTTCGAGCGTTCCTGCAAGGCCTTTGCCGACCGTCCGGCATTCAGCAACATGGGCATCACCCTGACCTACGCCGAGCTTGAGCGCCAGAGTGCGGCGTTCGCCGGCTACCTGCAACAGCACACCGATCTCAAGCCGGGCGAGCGCATCGCGGTACAGATGCCCAACGTGCTGCATTATCCGATTGCCGTGTTCGGGGCGTTGCGCGCCGGGCTGATCGTGGTCAACACCAACCCGCTGTACACCCCGCGCGAGATGCGCCACCAGTTCAAGGACGCCGGCGTGCGTGCGCTGGTCTACCTCAACCTGTTCGGTTCGCGCGTGCAGGAAGTGTGCAGCGACACCGAGATCGACTACCTGATCGAAGCCCGGATGGGCGACTTCATGCCCGCCGCCAAGGGCTGGCTGGTCAACACCGTGGTCGACAAGGTGAAGAAGATGGTCCCGGCCTACAGCCTGCCGCGCGCGGTGTCGTTCAAGCGCGCGTTGCGCCTGGGTGCCGGCCTGGGGGTGACCCGGCATCCGGTGACCCTCGATGACATCGCCGTGCTGCAGTACACCGGTGGCACCACCGGGTTGGCCAAGGGCGCGATGCTCACCCATGGCAACCTGGTGGCGAACATGCAGCAGGTGCGCGCCTGCATGTCGCAGACCGGCGAGGACGGCCATCCGCTGATCAAGGAAGGGCAGGAGGTGATGATCGCGCCGCTGCCGCTGTACCACATCTATGCCTTCACCGCGAATTGCATGTGCATGATGGTGTCGGGCAACCATAACGTGCTGATCACCAACCCGCGCGACATCGGCGGCTTTATCAAGGAACTGAAGAACTGGCGCTTTACCGGGCTGCTGGGGCTGAACACGCTGTTCGTGGCGTTGATGGACCACCCGGACTTCAAGAGCCTGGACTTTTCCCATCTCAAGCTCACCAACTCCGGCGGCACCGCGTTGATCAAGGCGACGGCCGAGCGCTGGCAGCAGCTCACCGGTTGCGCCATCGGCGAGGGCTACGGACTCACGGAAACCTCACCGGTGGCCAGCACCAACCCGTATGGCAATAAATCCCGCCTGGGCACCGTGGGCATCCCGGTGCCGGCCACGGCAATGAAAGTGATCGATGACCAGGGCGTCGAGTTGCCGCTGGGCGAGCGCGGCGAACTGTGCATCAAGGGCCCGCAGGTGATGAAGGGCTATTGGCAGCAACCGGCTGCCACCGCCGAGGCGCTGGACGCCGAGGGTTGGCTCAAGACCGGCGACATTGCGGTGATCGATGACGACGGCTTTGTGCGCATTGTCGATCGCAAGAAAGACCTGATCATCGTCTCGGGCTTCAACGTGTACCCCAACGAGATCGAAGACGTGGTCATGGCCCACCCGGCGGTGGCCAACTGTGCCGTGATCGGCGTGCCGGACGAACGCACGGGCGAGGCGGTGAAGCTGTTCGTGGTGGCGCGTGCCGAAGGGGTGAGCCTTGAGGAGTTGAAGGCGTACTGCAAGACCAACTTCACCGGCTACAAGGTGCCCAAGCACATTGTGCTGCGGGAGTCGTTGCCGATGACGCCGGTGGGCAAGATCCTGCGGCGGGAGCTGCGCGACATCGCCTGACGATGAATTGAAATGCAATCAAAAATGTGGGAGCGGGCTTGCTCGCGAAAGCGGTGTAACAGTCGAAGTATCAGGTGACTGGAACACCGCTTTCGCG